>NZ_JALCZL010000003.1:0-148357 GCF_039667035.1 Sulfurimonas sp. NWX79 | reverse complement strand
ACTGACGAATATTAAAAAATCATTCGGACACTTTATGCTAAAATGGCGTTACAGAAAATATTCCCTTTCTTGGTGTCCGATTTAAAACGCGTTGGGTGTCCGGATGCTCCGTCATATGCACTTTATCTTCTAAATCTATTTTAGAAGGATCTGCATATTTATTTAATGCACCACCTAAAGATAATAAGCTTTGTTTTTTTGTGGTATTTTGAGCAGTAATTTTATCGTTTAAAATTTCAACATCATTCGATAAATTTTTTAGGAAATAAAGAATTTTATCATAGGCATTATCTTTGATCTTTAGTGTTAAGGTATGCATCTTAAATCCTTTACAGTTTTGAGCTATTATAGCATAATAAGATAACAATTGCTCTTAGGTTAAGGGTTTTTAAAAGGTATGAGTTCCTACGTAGAGCATGGGAACTAGAAAATTTCCATAAATTATCCATTTTTTTGTGTAGTGTATTGTATCATTTCCTTATTAAAAGGAAATAAATTTAGAAGTTTTTCCATTTTTGTCCCCTAAATCCTTGAATATTACTCCTAGTTTGAGTATAATTCCGCTCCCTTAAAATAGTTGGGCTAGGATCCAACGAGTTCTTTAGAAGGAAAATTATGGAAAAAATTCGTTTAAAATTGAAAGCTTACGATCATCGTGTACTTGATAGATCAGTAGCATCAATCGTTGAGGCTGTTAAGCGTACTGGCGCGGTAATCCGTGGTCCAATACCTTTACCAACAAAAATTCGTAAATATACTGTTTTAAAATCAGTTCACGTTAACAAAAAATCTCGTGAGCAGTTTGAAATTCGTATGCACGCTAGAATGATTGACATCGTATCTGCTACGCCAGAGACTGTTGATTCATTAATGAAACTAGATCTTGCACCGGAAGTGGACGTTGAAGTTCGCTCTATGGACAAATAGGAGTAGCCAAATATGGAATATATTGTTGAAAAAATCGGCATGAGCCGTACTATCACAGTACCAGCAAAACCAGTTACTCTTTTAAGAGTTCTAGATGCAAAGGTGTGTGAAGTTAATGATGGTAAAGCTATTGTTGCGTACAACAGTGGTAAAAAAATGAATAAAGCAATTGAAGGTCAACAGAAGAAATACAACCTTCCTGCAGAATTTAACCGTTTTGTTACATTAGAAGTAGCAAACGCTGAAGCTGGTGATTTAGATTTGGCTCCACTTGCAGAGGCAAGTGTGCTTAAAACTACATTCAACACCAAAGGTCGCGGTTTTTCTGGTGGTATGAAGCGTTGGAATTTCGGTGGTGGTCCTGCATCTCACGGTCACAGATTTGGTCGTAGAACAGGTTCTATCGGTAATGCTGAGTGGCCAGGTCGTGTTATGAAGGGTAAGAAAATGCCTGGACAATATGGTAATACACAAAACAGTGTAAAAAATGAGATCGTTTCTTACGATGCTGAAAACAAAATCATTGCGGTTTTAGGTTCAGTAAGTGGTGCAAACGGTTCTTTAGGTCGTGTAAAGGTAGCTAAATAATGAGCGCAATCGTTTTAAATGAAAAAATGGAAAAAGCTTCTGAGTTAGCATTACCAGAGTCTTTCTCTGGAATCAACCCTCATAACCTTTACCTTTATGTAAAATCTGCTCAAGCTGCACAACGTGCAAACACAGCAGTTGCTAAAGGTAGAAGTGATGTACGTGGTGGTGGTAAAAAACCATGGTCTCAAAAAGGTGGCGGTCGTGCTAGAGCTGGTTCTCGTCGTTCTCCAATCTTCGTAGGTGGTGGTAAGGCATTTGGTCCTCAAAACAACCGCAACTACGATCTTAAAGTGAATAAAAAGCAAAAGAAACTTGCTCTTAACTTCGCTTTAAATGAGCATGCACAAAATGGTACTCTGTTTATAGTTGACAGCATCGCAGTAGAGTCTGGTAAAACAAAAGACGCTGCAGCAATGTTCAAAGCTCTTAACCAAAGAGATACTCTTTTTGTTAAAGAACTGTTAGATGAGAAAACATACTTAGCATTTGAAAATCTTCAAGCTACTTATGTTATCGAAGCTAATGAGTTAAACGCATACTTAGCTGCTAACTATCGCTCAATCGTGATAGAAAAAGCTGTATGGGAAAATCTTGTAAGTGAGGCTAAGTAATGGCAGATATTACAGATATTAAATCTATACTATATACAGAGAAAACTCTTGGTCTTCAAGAAGATGGTGTAATTGTTGTTCAAACATCACCACGTATGACTAAGACAGGTCTTAAAGAGGTGTTTAGAGAGTATTTTGGAATCATTCCTACAAAAATCAACTCTCTAAATCAAAGCGGAAAAGTAAAACGTTTCCGTGGTGTACAGGGTAAACAAAATGACTTCAAAAAGTTCTATGTTACTTTACCTGAGGGTGCACAAATAGAAAGTTTGGCGGTATAAGATGGCAATTAAAACTTATAGACCGATAACTCCATCTCGTCGTTTTTATACGAATGTAGATAGTTCAGATATCACTGCTAAAGCTAGTGTTCGTTCATTACTTGTTAAGTTACCGGCTCACGCAGGTCGTAACAACAATGGTCGTATCACATCTCGTCATAAGCAAGCAGGTGCGAAAAAACTTTACCGTATCATTGACTTCAAACGTAACAAGTTTGGTGTTCCTGGTACTGTTTCTACTATTGAGTACGATCCGTACCGTAACTGTAGAATTGCACTTGTTACTTATGCAGATGGTGATAAACGTTATATCCTTCAACCAAAAGGTTTAAATGTTGGTGACAAGATTGAGTCTGCTGAGTCTGGTTTAGATGTTAAACCAGGAAACGCGATGAAACTTAAAAACATTCCTGTTGGTACATTGGTTCATAACATTGAGCTTAAAGTTGGAAAAGGTGGACAAATGGTACGTTCAGCTGGAACTTCTGCTCAGATTATGGGTCGTGATGGGAAATATGTTTCACTTCGTATGCCTTCGTCTGAAATGCGTTTAGTACTTGGTGAGTGTATGGCTACTGTTGGTACAGTTGGAAACGAAGAGTATTCTAACATCGTAATCGCAAAAGCTGGTCGTACTCGTCATATGGGTATTCGTCCTCAAACTCGTGGTTCTGCAATGAACCCTATTGATCACCCGCATGGTGGTGGTGAAGGTAAAACGAATTCAGGTCGTCACCCAGTTACTCCTTGGGGTAAACCAACTAAGGGTGCTAAAACTCGTCGTAAAAAAGCTAGTGATAAACTTATTATCACTCGTCGTAAACCAAATGCAAAAAGGGTAGGCTAATGGCTCGTTCAGTTAAAAAAGGTCCATTCGTAGATGACCATTTAATGAAAAAAGTTGAAGCAGCGAAAGCTAGCGGAGACAAAAAACCTATTAAAACTTGGTCAAGAAGATCTATGGTTCTTCCTGAGATGGTTGGGTTGACATTAAATGTTCATAATGGTCGCCAATTCGTTCCTGTATATGTTACAGAGAACCACATTGGTTATAAACTTGGTGAATTTGCACCAACTCGTACATTCAAGGGCCACAAGGGCTCTGTTCAGAAGAAGGGGTAGTCATGGCTAGAGCATTATTAAAATTTATCCGTGTATCACCTATCAAATCTCGTCTTATTGCACGTGAAGTTCAAGGTATGAATGCTGAAGAAGCAATGGCAGCCTTAGAGTTCACTCCAAATAAGGCAGCAAAAATTATCTCTAAAGTTATTGCATCTGCAGTAGCTAACAGCGGTAACGAAGCTGAAGATTGTGTAATTACATCATGTCGTGTTGACAATGGTCCAGTACTTAAACGTTTCCGTCCACGTGCTCGTGGTATGGCTTCAGGTATTAGAAAACCAACAGCACATATCTTAGTAGAAGTAGAGGGTAAATAGAATGGGTCAAAAAGTTAATCCTATTGGTTTACGTCTTGGAATCAACCGTAACTGGGAATCTCGTTGGTTTCCTAACTTTAAAACTGCTCCGGCTAGTTTAGGTGAAGATCACAAGATTAGAACATTTTTAAAGAAAGAGCTTTACTATGCTGGTGTTTCTAACATCATCATTGAGAGAACTGTGAAACGTTTACGTGTAACTATCGTTGCAGCACGTCCCGGTATCATCATTGGTAAAAAGGGTGCAGATATCGAAAAGCTTAAAACTGCAGTTCAAAAACTTGTTGGTAAACCAATTTCTATCAACATCAAAGAAGAGAAAAAAGCACAAATCTCAGCACAGCTTGTTGCTGAAAATGTTGCTACGCAGTTAGAGCGTCGTGTTGCATTCCGTAGAGCTATGAAAAAAGTTATGCAAGGTGCACAACGTTCAGGTGCTAAAGGTATCAAAGTTTCTGTTGCTGGTCGTCTTGGTGGAGCTGAAATGGCTCGTACTGAGTGGTATTTAGAGGGACGTGTTCCACTTCATACACTTCGTGCTAAGATTGATTATGGTTTCGCTGAAGCACATACTACATACGGTATCATCGGTGTAAAAGTATGGATCTTCAAAGGTGAGGTACTTACTAAAGGTATCCCAGCAGAAGCTAAAGAAGAGAAAAAAGAGCGTCGTTCAAGAAAACCACGCCCCCAAAATAGTGAAAAGGCTGAATAATCATGTTAATGCCAAAAAGAACAAAATATCGTAAAGTAATGAAAGGTCGTAACCGTGGTTACGCTCGTTCAGGTTACAAGTTAGCTTTTGGTGACATCGGTTTTAAAGCAGTAGAAGCTGGTCGTATCAACTCTCGTCAGATTGAGTCGGCTCGTATCTCTGCTACACGTCACATCAAAAGAAATGGTAAGATTTGGATTAGAGTATTCCCTGCAAAACCATTAACTGCTAAGCCTCTTGAAACTCGTATGGGTAAAGGTAAAGGTGCAGTTGATAAATGGGTTATGAACATCAAACCAGGTCGTATAATTTTTGAAATGGCTGGTGTACCACATGATTTAGCTCGTGAAGCGCTAACTCTTGCTATGCACAAGTTACCATTCAAAACAAAAATAATTACTGCGGAGATGAGCAATGAAATATTCTGATTTAGCAGGTAAAAGTGCAGCAGAACTTCAAGCTATGCTTAAAGAGAAGAAGACTGAGCTGTTTACTTTAAAAATTAAACAAAAGATGATGCAATTACAAAACACTAGCGAACTTCGTGTTGCTAAAAAAGATATTGCAAGAATCAACACTGCACTTGCTGCAGTAGAGAAGTAGGGGACGAGCGATGACACATAAACGTGAAATTCAAGGTAATGTTGTAAAAATTGCTGGTGACAAGACAGTAACTATTGTTGTTGAGCGCCGTGTAATGCATCCTCGTTACCATAAAGTTGTAAAACGTTTCAAAAAGTACCTAGTACATGATGAGCGTAATGAGTGTAAAGTTGGAGATGAGATTGTTGCAATCGAATGTCGTCCAATGTCTAAAACAAAATCTTTTAGACTTAAGTCAGTTGTAAAAGGAGCGTAGTAATGATTCAAGGTTTTACTCGTTTAAACGTAGCTGATAATACAGGTGCAAAAGAGATTATGTGTATTAAGGTACTTGGTGGTTCTAAGCGTCGTTATGCATCAGTAGGTGACGTTATCGTTGCTTCTGTTAAAAAAGCGATTCCAACTGCTAAAGTTAAAAAAGGTAAAGTTGTTAAAGCTGTTGTTGTTAGAACTCATAAAGAAGTTCAACGTGAAAACGGATCACTTATTCGTTTTGATGACAACGCTGCTGTAATACTTGATGACAAGAGAGAGCCTATTGGTACTCGTATCTTCGGACCAATTGGTCGTGAAGTTCGTTACGCAGGATTCATGAAAATTGTATCTCTTGCACCGGAGGTTGTTTAATGGCAAAATTTAATTTCAAAAAAGGCGATACTGTAGAAATTATCGCTGGTGATGACAAAGGTACAAAAGCAACTGTACTTGCGGTATTCCCTAAGAAAAACAAAGTAATCGTAGAGGGTTGTAAAATAGCTAAAAAAGCTGTTAAACCAACTGAAGAGAACACAAAAGGTGGTCATATCAATAAAGAGATGCCTATCGATGTTTCAAATGTACGTAAAGTGGAGGCATAATAAATGGCTCGTTTAAAAGATAAATATTTAGCACTCAAGCCAGAGCTTCAAGAAGCTTTAGGTATTAAAAATGTTATGGAAATTCCTGCACTAGAGAAGATTGTTATCTCTGTTGGTGCTGGTTTTGCTATGAAAGATAACAAGCTTATCCAAAACATTGAAGATACTATCACTACTATCGCTGGTCAAAAGGCTTCTACAGTAATTGCTAAGAAATCTGTTGCAGGTTTCAAGGTTCGTGAAGGTATGCCGGTTGGTGTTCGTGTAACGCTTCGTGGTGAAAATATGTACAACTTCTTAGATCGCCTTGTATCTATCGCACTTCCACGTGTGAAAGATTTCCGTGGTGTTCCAAGAAATGGTTTTGATGGTCGTGGTAACTATAACTTCGGTCTTCAAGAGCAACTTATTTTCCCAGAGGTTAGCTATGATTCAATCATGCAAATCCACGGTATGAATATCACTGTAGTTACTACAGCTGATTCTGATAAGGCAGGAATGGTTCTTTTAGAGAAACTTGGTATGCCTTTTACTAAAGGGAGCAACTAATGGCTAAGAAGTCTATGATCGCAAAAGCGAAACGTACTCCAAAGTTTAAAGTACGTGGATATACTCGTTGTCAGATCTGTGGTCGTCCACACTCTGTTCTTCGTGATTTTGGAATTTGTCGTATCTGTTTCAGAAAAATGGCAAATGAGGGAATGATTCCAGGTGTTAGAAAGTCTTCTTGGTAGGCGTCAGCTTCCCAGGTAGAAACTCCTAACAGTAGCAGTCGTAAGACTTGCAAAATATAAGGAAAATATAAATGGCAATTAATGATTTAGTATCAGATGCGTTAACACGTGTTCGTAATGCTGGTATGAGAAGATTAGCTACAACGACTTTAGTTCATTCTAAGTCTGTTGAAGCGGTAGTTGGTATCTTGGTTGATAAAGGTTATTTAGATAGCTTTAATGTAATCGAAGATGGTGTAAAGAAAACAATTAAAGTTGTACTGAAGTATGATGATAATGATAAATGTGTAATCAATGAATTAAAACGTGTCTCTAAACCTGGTCGTCGTGTTTACAAAGGTAAAGAAGATATCAAGCGTTTCAAAAATGGTTATGGAACAATTATCGTTAGTACATCTCATGGCGTTCTACCAAATGACAAAGCTTACGAGCTTGGTATTGGTGGTGAAGTTATGTGTACGGTTTGGTAGGAGAGTAGCATGTCAAGAATTGGAAAAAATCCTGTAGAATTTGCTAGTGACATTACAGTTACTACAAATGGAAATGTTATTACTTTTACTAAAGGTAAAAATAGTGTTGATTTAGATACTAAAGGTTATGTTACTTTCGAAATTGAAGGGAACAAACTAACTTTTAAAAATCTTTCAGATTCACGTGAGCATAGAGCTTTCTGGGGAACTTTCAGATCATTGGCTCAAAACATTGTTACTGGTTTAACTACTGGTTACCAAAAACAATTAGAGATCAATGGTGTTGGTTATAGAGCTGCTGTTAAAGGTAAGGTTCTTAACTTACAACTTGGATTCTCTCACGATATCAACTATGAGTTACCAGAAGATATCGAAGCATCAGTTGAAAAGAATGTTATTACTCTTAAAAGCCATGACAAGCAAAAGCTTGGTCAAGTTGCTGCAGAGATTCGTTCTTTCCGTCCACCAGAGCCGTACAAAGGTAAAGGTGTTAAATACATTGATGAGCATATCGTGCGTAAAGCCGGTAAAACTGCTAAGAAATAAGGGAGGAAGATAGATGAATGCTAAAGTATTAAAGAATAAAGTAGCTAATCGCCTAAAGCGTAAGCGTCGTATTCGTGCAAAAATATCTGGTAGTGCTACACTTCCTCGTGTTTCTGTATTTAAGTCTAACCGTTACCTAAGTGTACAAGCTATTGATGATGCAAATGCAACAACTTTATGCGCACTACACTCTAAGGCTACTGGTCACAAGTCAAACAAAGAAGGTGCTGCTGCACTTGGTGAGGCATTCGCTGCTAAACTAAAAGAAGCTAACATCACTGAGATTGTATTTGACCGTAATGGTTACCAATACCACGGCGTTATTGCTGCATTTGGTGACGCACTTCGTGCAAATGAAATTAAGTTCTAGGAGCGCATGGCTATGACAGAAATCAATAGAGATGAATTTGAAGAATCAATCGTAAACATTGGTCGTGTTACTAAAGTTGTAAAGGGTGGTAGACGTTTTCGTTTTACTGCTCTTGTAGTTGTTGGTAACAAAAACGGTACAGTTGGTTACGGTGTTGGTAAAGCTAAAGAGGTTCCTGATGCTATTCGTAAAGCAGTTGATAATGCATTTAAAAACTTAACAACTGTTAAGATTAAAGGTTCAACTATTGCTCACGATATCGAGCATAAATATAACGCTAGCCGTGTTTTACTTAAACCAGCATCTGAGGGTACTGGGGTTATCGCTGGTGGAGCTGCTCGTCCAGTTCTTGAGCTTGCAGGGATTCAAGATATCCTTACAAAATCAATCGGTTCTAACAATCCAAACACACTAGTACGTGCTACAATCGAAGCACTATCTCGTATCAAAGGATAGAAAATGGGTATTGAAAACTTAACACCTGCAGAAGGTTCAACTCACGCTCGTAAGCGTGTTGGACGCGGACAAGGTTCTGGTACTGGTAAGACTGCTGCTCGTGGTCAAAAAGGTCAGAAATCTCGTTCAGGTTACAAAAGAAAAAGAAACTTTGAGGGTGGTCAACAACCACTTGCAAAACGTTTACCAAAAATTGGTTTTCACTCAAGAGTTGAAAAACCATACGTAATTAACGTTGAAAAAATCAAAGCTGTTGCTGAGCTTGAAGAGATTACTATGGAGTCTATCCGTGGTGTTCATAAAATCGCTGCATCAGTTGAAAAAGTTAAACTAGTAGGTGCTTCTGCAAAAGATTTAGCATCGAAAATTAAAGACGAAAACGTTACAACAACAGGTAAATAGTTGTGAATAAAAATCTAGTTAATAAGATACTTATTACTATCGGGTTTTTATTTATCTACCGCCTACTGGCTTATGTGCCGGTACCAGGCGTAGATACTGCAGTTATTGCTTCTTTCTTCGACTCTCACCAATCAGATGCTCTTGGACTCTTTAACATGTTTAGTGGAAATGCTGTTCAGAGATTATCAATAATTTCACTTGGTATTATGCCTTATATCACTGCTTCTATTATTATGGAGCTTCTTGCTGCAACTTTCCCTACTTTGGGTCAGATGAAAAAAGAGCGTGACGGTATGACTAAGTATATGCAGATTATTCGTTATGCGACGATTGTTATTACAATCATTCAAGCGATTGGTGTAAGTGTTGGATTACAATCTTTAACAGGGCCTAGTGGTAACAGTGCGATTCTTGCTGATCACAATACATTTATCCTTTTATCTGCAGTTTCAATGCTTGCAGGGACTATGCTTTTAATGTGGATTGGTGAGCAGATTACGCAAAGCGGTATCGGTAACGGTATCTCTTTAATTATCTTTGCCGGTATCGTTTCTGCGATTCCAAGAGCAATAGGACAAACTATCGAAATGGTAAATACCGGAGCGATGAGTTTCCTTACAGTAATTGCTATCGTTGCACTTGTACTCATTACAGTAGGTATTATCATTTATGTTGAGTTGGGTGAGCGTCGTGTTCCTATTACATATGCTAAAAAGACTATGATGCAAAACCAAAACAAACGTGTGATGAACTACATTCCTATTAAAGTAAACTTGGCTGGTGTTATTCCGGTTATCTTCGCATCAGCTATCTTGATGTTCCCGATGACTGTTTTATCATCAAGTACAAATCCTACTATTCAAGCAATAGCGGATTTCTTAAATCCAAACTCTTACTTTTTTAACTTTTTAACTTTTGTATTTGTAATCTTCTTTGCATTCTTCTATGCATCGATTACATTCAATGCAAAAGATATCTCTGACAACCTAAAACGTCAGGGTGGTTTCATTCCTGGTATTCGTACCGGAGAAGCTACAAAAGAGTTCTTAAATGAGACTGCTAGCAGACTTACAGTAACAGGTGCTCTTTATCTTGGACTTGTGGCAACACTGCCGTTTATGATCATCAAAGGAATGGGTGTCCCATTCTTCTTTGGAGGGACCGCGGTACTTATTGTTGTTCAGGTTGCACTTGACACTATGAGAAAGATAGAAGCTCAGATATATATGAGTAAATACGAAACCCTAAGTGCGGTTGGTCTATAGCAATGGCTATTGCACTTAGAAAACCTCAAGAAATTGAAAAACTTCGCGCAGCTAACAAAATTGTTGGCGGCGCACTCAACCTCCTCAAAGAAAATACCAAACCCGGAATGACATTAAAAGAGTTGGATGCTATGGCGGAAGACTACATTAGAAGTCATGGTGCAAAACCATCTTTTAAAGGTCTCTATGGTTTTCCCAATGCTGTTTGTACATCACTCAATGAAGTTATTATTCACGGTATCCCATCTGATTATAAGCTCCAAGAGGGTGATGTTATCGGGTATGATATTGGTACAGAATTAGATGGCTGGTTCGGTGATGCAGCGATCAGTGTTGGTGTCGGTAAAATCTCTAAAGAGGATGAAAACTTAATCGCATGTGCAAAGGATACTCTGTACTATGCGATTGAAAATATCAAACAGGGTATGCGCTTTAAAGAGCTCTCTTACTTAATGGAGCAGTTTATCTTGGAGCGCGGTTTTGTACCACTCCGTAACTTTTGTGGGCACGGCATTGGTAAAAAGCCGCATGAAGAGCCGGAAATTCCTAACTATCTTGAAGGAAACAACCCAAAAGCGGGTCCGAAGATAAAAAATGGAATGGTTTTTTGTTTGGAGCCGATGATTTGTCAAAAAGAGTCAAAGCCTGTTATTTTAGATAACGGGTGGGATGTTGTTAGTACCGATGGTTTACGCGGTTCACACTATGAGCACACTGTCGCAGTTGTTGACGGTAAAGCTGAAATTTTATCTCTTGCGTGAGAGTTAAAGTAAGAAATTTCTTTATAAAGGACTAAAATGGCTAAAGCAGATGTTATTGAAGTTGACGGCAAGATTATAGAGGCTTTGCCTAATGCAACTTTTCGTGTAGAGTTGGAAAATGGGCATATTATTTTGTGCCATATTGCAGGCAAAATGCGTATGCACTATATCAAAATTCTTCCAGGCGACAAAGTGAAGCTTGAGTTAACACCATACTCACTTGACAAAGGTCGTATCACATATAGATACAAATAAAGTATATAATGTTGCACCACACTTTTGCTTTTACCCTCAAGGGGCATCGAGAAGCAATGGTGGTGTCGGCATTTAGTGCCAGATAACCTCTTTGATTTATTTAAAACTTCCTATCATTACGGAACTCTGAAATTTCAGTCTCCACCATCTCATCTATCATAATTGTAAAAAGTTCACTAATCATATTTGGATTTATGTTTAGTTCAATGGCACGTTTACGAACACGTTGCATTATGTCATCTATTCTATCTTCGGCTTTTACTTCCTCTACAGAGTTTTTAAAACCTGCAGCCTGGTGAATAAGATGGCTTCTCTCAGAGATTAAATCAACAAGTTTTGTATCTATTTTATCTATCTCATCTCTTACTTCTTGCAGTGAATTACATGTTTTCATATCTATCCTTTAAATGGAAAATTTATCCGTTAACACTTTTGTAACAATTTATTACTATAATAATACCTACGATTCTCCTTGTATATCCTTAATTTGATTCATTAATGATATACATACAAATTTCAAAGCAAACGCCATTGAGAGATACTATCTCTCAATATCTCTGTTTATCCAAGCTAAATAACCAACACCGACTATTAAGATACTAAACATGACTATCCAGATAAAAAAGTCTCCACCACTTGCAGCTTTTTCTATATTTTCATTCATTATATACTCCTAGTTTGGCTTTATCAATTTTTTTATCGCTTTGGGTATATGTGCAAAAGGGATGTTATATTCATCGAGTTTTTTGCCATTTTCATAACGAAAGACATCAAGTGTCATATTATCCGGTTTAAAACGAATCAATTTGTAGGTGATTGAATTTTCAGTGAATTCGAGATTTTTATCACGAAGTTCTAGATTTTTTTTCTTCTTTGCCATTTTTTAATCTTTTAGATAGATACCTGTCTCTTTTACATCGATCTTATTTTCGGTTCTGAGCTTTGTAAGAGCGGCTTTAAACTCTTTTTTACTCATTCCAAAAGTGTCTTTGATAAGTTCTGGATCACTTTTTGAGTTGTAAGGCATGATACCATTGTTCTCTTTGAGAAGTTCAAGGACTTTGTCTGCTGCACTGCCGCTCTTTTTACTGCCGGCTTTTCGTAAAGAGAGGTCAATATTACCATCTTTGCGAATCGTTTTGATGTAGGCTTTTTTATGTTCACCTACAGTGATCTTCTCAAAAATCTCATTATGATATATTAGACCTTCGTATTTGTTTTCAACAAGGCATTTATACCCGAGCGGAGTCTTTGTAAGAATTAAAATATTTACCTCTTGATGCGGTCTGAGCTCTTTGACACGTTTTTCAAAAAAATCACCCAGCTTCTCTGTAGCTATAAGTCTGTGTGTTCTCTCATCATAAACAACTTTGACAAAGCGTTTCTCACCGACAACAGCAGTGGTTTTTTGAAGTTTTTTTGGTAGGAGCAGGTCTTTTGGCAGTCCCCAGTCTAAAAAAGCGCCAAAAGGAGCGATATCTACAATCTCAAGCACTCCAAACTCATCCAGTTTTACTTTTGGGGTATCTGTTGTTGCTACGAGTCTGTCTTCTGAATCTGTGTATAAAAAGACATCTATTAAATCTCCCTCTTTCATATCTTGCGTGAGGTATTGTCCGGGTAGAAGAACATCATTGCCGTCTTGTGCCATAAGATAAGCACCCGGAGTGGTAAGTCTGTCAATTTTAAGGGTGTTGATAAGCCCCAACTCTAAAAAGTAGTTTTGTGTTTGCATTGGTAATTCCGTTGTATTAAGATAATAGACTTCTTGTAAAACTCCTATAAGTCTCAAAGAGCTAAGAAGTGGTAAGATTGTGAAAAACAAATTTTTCAGCCTAGCCATAGCTAAGGTGAAAATATTTTTTTGCTGCAAGATTACTGTTTCTTAACTCTCCTTATGGGCATATTCTAGAGAGCTCTACTCTGCGTTAGATAACCCAAACCGTAGCTTTGGCTACGCTTGAGAACATCTGCCTTGATTAAAACTCTCTATAATATGTTGAGACATATAGGAGTTTTACAAGAAGTCTAACAAAATTATAGCTGAATTTTTCTTTAACTGTAAGCGACACCTAGAAGTACGATAAGTAGTACAGGTGGTGTGATAAGTAAGCCAAATTTCGAGTAGGACCAGAAACTTATTTTGACATCTTTTTTCTCTAAAGAGTGCAGCCAAAGCAGCGTTGCAAGGGAGCCAAAAGGTGTCATTTTAGGTCCTAAGTTACAGCCGATGATATTGGCATATATCATTGCCTCATTGCCAATGTCATGCAGGGCAATATCCATAATCATTATGGTTGGCATGTTGTTCATAACAGCAGAGAGTATTGCAGAGATAAAGCCTGTCCCTACAATTGCAATAAGCTGGCTTTGTGCATTGAGATACTCTAAAATATGTGTGATTTCATTAGTAAGTCCTACATTTTTAAGTCCATAAACCACCACATAAAGACCAAGGGAAAACCAAACTACCTGCCAAGGAGCCTCTTTAATGATAGTTCTCGCATGTACAGCTTTTGTGCGTGAGGCGATAAACAAAAAGAGAAGCCCTCCACTTAAAGCAAAGACCGAAATCGGAATATGATAGATATCTCCTATAGAATAGCCTGCAAGCAAAAGAGCTAAAAAGAACCAGGAAAATTGGAAAAGCTTTTCATTCTTTATGACACTTTTTGGGTCTGGTAAGAGAGCGATATCTACACTTTTTGGTATATCTTTATGCAGCAGTAAAAACAAAAAGAGCATCGAAGCTGTAACACTGACAAGGTAAGGCAGTATCATATTGGATAAAAATTCGATAAAACCGATACCAAAGTAGTTAGCAGTTACAATATTTGTCAGATTTGAGAAAACAAAAGGGAGTGATGCCGAGTCACTGATAAATCCGCCAGCAAGTAAAAATGCGAGGATGGTCTTTGCATTGAGTTTAAGTACACGCATTTTTGCCAAAAGGATCGGTGTGAGGATAAGTGCTGCACCATCATTGGCAAAAAGAGCGGAAACAACTGCTCCTAAAATGATGGAGTAGAAAAACATTCGTCTTCCGTCTCCATTTGAGAGCTTTGCCATCTTAAGTGCTGCCCATTCAAAAAAGCCTATCTCATCCAAGACCATAGAGAGGATAATGATACCGATAAAGGCCAGAGTTGCATCCCAGATGATATTAAAAACAGTATGGACATCATCAAAACTGACAACACCAAGAATGAGAGCAATGATGGCACCGATAACCGCAGTAGTACCGATCTGAAGACCTCGAGGCTGCCAGATAACAAAGATGAGAGTAATTAAGAAAAGTAAAATTGCCGTTATCATTATGCTGTACATCCTTTTTGAAGCTCAGGAGTCTTAAGATCAAGGTATGATATCTCTTTGAGTATAGATTGGCGGAACTCATCCAGAGGTGTACGAATAGCATAGTATGCCCAGCGTCCCCGTCTGTCAACTTTTAAAAAACCGGCATCTTTGAGTATTTTTAAGTGGCGTGAGATACGAGACTGTATCATTCCAAATGCCTGTTCAACATCACATACACAAACCTCTTTATGTTTATCTATAAAGGCAAGTATTTTAATACGGGTTTCATCATTAAGTGCACCCATAGTCTGTAAAAAAGTTTCCATCTTCTCTCCTAAAGTTTGGAAGTATATCTAAATAAAAGACATATATCAAGATATCTTGATATGTTAACAGCTAAGAAATATACATTTGGTATAATAGAAGCAATAAATAAAGGGCACCTTTAAAAAAGGATTGAATATGAAAGAGATAATTTTAGCATCAGTAAGCGTATTTGCACTTATTTTTAGCGGATGTGCTACAACAAACGGTCCTGAATATAGTGGAAGTTCATACAGAAATATAAAAATATATGAGACTGGGACTATTCAGAGTGTTAGACCTGTTGTTATAAGTGATAGCGGTAGTGGAACATTTATTGGTGCGATTATAGGGACTGTACTTGGTTCTACAATGGGTGGAGGACGTGGAACTGCTCTTACAACTTTGGCAGGTGGACTTGGTGGAGCTTATGTCGGTAGTCAGGTTGCAAAAGCGAATGCCTCTGAATTATCAGTACTACTGGATGATGGAAGAGAGATCATCGTTGTTGTGAAAGGGAAAAACTTCCTTGTTGGTGATCGAGTAAAAATTATAAAAGACGGCAACAGAGTTGATCAGGTTTATAGAATAAACTAGGGCTGCTTGCCAAAGATTAAGATCTTTGCATATCTACCACCCCAGAGCAAGAAGAGAATGAGCCATGCTGTAAAGGAGATATCAAAAAGAAAGTTCGCTCCCCATCCAAAAGCGACATTGATACTAAAGAGAGAACGTAGGAGTACAACTACTTGGATAAATACAAATATACCAGTAGCAAATTTGTCAGCTTGCGGAGGCATACCGGCATGACCGAGTGTTACACGTGTTCCAAAACCAATGAGAACTGTTGTTAAAAATCCGATGGCCAAAAGGTGGATATTTAAAAAGTAAAAAGATGTATCTAAAAACAGAGCTGCGGCTAAACTGATAGCTGAGAGCCCAAAGGCAGTCGGAAGCCAAAAGAGTGCAAGATGCAGTACCCAAAGAATAGAAGGGGAGTGTAGTGGATGTAGGTCCCAGCGAAGAAACTCACGCAGCATATAAAGCGCTAGGATTGTGTCGATAAGCAGCTCAGCCATTTTAATATCTGCAGAAGCAAAGATACTTTTTAAGATAAAGAGACCAAAGACTATCTTGATAAAATGAGGATTCTTTTCAGCCCACGAATGAGAGAAAAAAGGAATCATTCTCTGTCCTATGCTAAATGCTAAAAAGATGAGGTAGAGATAAAAAGTGATGTTAATAGCCGTCGGTATAAGGGTGTAAAGACTAAAAAGTGTAGCAATAATAAAAAGAAGATGTCCTGCAAGTCCGAAATACTGAGCGATTAAGATCCAATATGAGTCTTTTTTATCAGGTGCGTGTCCTACGTTATAGATTTTTTGGAGTTTGTAAACGATAAATACCTGTGAAATAAAGAGTAAGAGCATTGCAGAAGCTGCAAGGTAGACATTTGCAAATGCGCCTACAACAAAGAGCAATGTACCTGCAAGGTTTACATAGAAAATAGTAGTGTAGTAGTTTTTCTCGATAACATGTGACTGATTAAAACGAGGGAAAGTTGTAAATAAGAAACCGGTAAAGACATTGTTAAAAAGTAGATATGCAAGTGTGTAGACATGAAATGTTGTTGTGTCTATTTGCAGTGTAAGAACACCCTTATATGAAAGTGCAAAGATAAGCATCATGACAATAGCATTGAAAACACCTAAGATGAAAAAAGGCTGGTGAGGTTGTGATAAGAAATAGTTTTGTTTCATTTGCATTAATCTTCCTACATGAGATAATCTTGACCTATTTTTTTGCAGTATGCACCAAGCATAGCATGCTCAAAGTCATTGTTTGTAGCGTATTGATAGCCAAAAGTTTTACTCCAAAGCTCGTGAGGCTCCATGCAGAGATAGAAAAAGACTTTGTCCTCTGTATGCGCCCCGTAGGAAGTGCCCTTGGGGTGCCATGGTTTGAAGCTTTCATAGGCATGTTTGAACATCTCTATCTTTGTTTTTTCCGGATAGGATGTTTTTCCACTTGCATCCTCATGGGGAATCTGTGTGATCTTACTTCGAAACTCCCGCTCCCGCAACTGTTTGATAACAGGCTTGATAAATGTCAATGTTCCAAAACTGACAAGCGCTACCTCTGATGGATGAAATTCTAGTATAAGTTTTTCATATATTTTTTGATATTCGTCAAGATAACCCTTATACTCGACTATTGGGTGAAAGTGAAAGCCGACTTTTACACCCTTGTCTGCCATTTTTCTTGCAGCTGCGATGCGTTTGTCAAGGGAAGCCGTGAGGTGTTCTTCATTCTGGATGATAGTAGGTGTGTTGAGACTCCAGGTACAGAGAATATTTTTTGGAACATCATTTTCAAGCAGATACTTGATATTGTCCGATTTTGTTTTAAACTCCAAAATAACATTAGGATTTTTTTGTGCGAACTCCAGAAGTGCTTCAAGCACTCCTTCACGATTTCCAAACATCAGTGAATCTGAAGCCTGCCCAGTACCTATATGGTAGGTTTTATTTGGGTCAAGCTCTAAATTTAAGAGTTTCTCTTTGAAACCAGAGTCAAAGGTGATAGTGTTTTGATTGTAAAAGCTCTGAATGGAGCAGTAAGAACAGTCAAAGCCGCATGATTCAACAGCATCAAGTGTTAAAAGATTACAACAGCGTGTCTTCTCACTTGCAACCGGGCAGAGACCAAGGCCGAAGCCATCTTTGGCTTCTGTTTTGAAAGTGTACTTCTGTTCTTTTGGAATGTTCTTAAGCTCAAAGTTCTCATAAGAGTTGGGAGTGTTGCGAATAGTCTCATAAGCCTCACGCAGCTTTTTAAGTGCTATTTTTTTTGTAGGATGGTCAGGAAAAATTTCATAGATGCGTTGTTCATCCCACATCTCTAAATCACGTGCAATATTGATGACTTGAAGGAGCTCTTGATGGGAAAATTTATAGGAAAAGGCCAACTCCCTTATGAACTTTTGTTCATCTTTTGGGAGTTTAGAGTAAAATGTATTAACAACAGCTCTGTTAAATTTATCTTCATAGGAATTCATAAGCGAATTCTAGCGAAAAGTTTACTTATTTGATAGGAATTATTTTCGCTTTTGGTTTTTTTATCTCAGTTTTTGGAATGCTAATGGTTAAAATACCATTTTTAAACTCAGTTGCAAGTTTATCTTCATTGATATTTTCCGGCAGTTGAATCATCTTCTTAAAACTTCCGTAAAATATCTCTTTTTTGACAAAATCTTTGGACTTTGTCTCTTTTGTCTCTTTCCTCTCACCTTCAAGTGTCAAAATTTTCTCATCATTGATGGAGAGTTTGATATTTTCTTTTTTAACCCCTGCCAAGTCAAATTCGATGATAATTTTATCTTTTGTATCTTGAATGTTCGTTCTTGGATAGTTGATATTGTTAAGTGCTGCAGCGTTGAGATGAGACTCAATGAGTGAATTGAAATATTGGTTCATCTTCGCAAAATCCGCATCATAAGGGTTTGTTGTATTTGTTGCTGCACTAACTGCACCGCCAAGAAGTGAAGCTGCGAGTAATGAAGTTAAAAGTTTTTTCATGGTTTTTCCTTGTTAGCAGTATCAGCACCTTTTATTTGATGCTGATACTTTTTGTCTTTTTAGACTCGACTTTCTCTAATGTAAGATAGAGTCTTCCATCTTCAAACTTTGCTTCGATTTTATCTCTGTCAATGTTGTCAGAGAGAACAAAGCTGCGTGAGATGACACCGAAGTTTGACTCACAAAGATAGTAGTCATCTTCTTTGACCTCATTTTTGTAACGTCTAAGAGCTGTTACAGTGAGGTAGTCATCTTCTATTTTCAATTCTATATCTTCTTTTTTAACACCTGGTAAATCAACCTCTATTGTAAAGGTGTCATTATCATGTTTTGCCAGGTTTGCCAGAGGCAGATGTGAAGCTACATTGTTAAATGTATCTTTTACAAGCTCTAAACCTTTTTCTACTTTATCTTCGACTTTTTCAGCGATCTCTTTTGATGTTTTTACGATATCCATAAAGCACCTCCTAAAATTTATTATTTAATCTCGATTTTTTTCGTACTCTCTTTAACGACTTTGAGTTTTGGAATGATAATCTCAAGCACACCATCTTCACTTTTTGCCTCAATCTTTTCTACATCGACTTTCTCCGGCAGTGTGAAGCTTCTTGAGAATGTACCATAAGAGCTCTCAACTCTGTAGTAATCTTCCTCTTTTACCTCTTCGCGTGTTTCACGCTTACCTTTGATAGTGAGAACATTTTTATCAACACTGATCTCAACATCCTCTTTTTTTACCCCTGGCAGGTCAACATCGATGTAGTAGGCATCATCACCTTCACGTGTATTTACTGCCGGAGTAAAATCAAAAACTTCATTTGATTCTTGTTCTTCAAATTGTTTAAAAAATTCATTAAATAGATCAAATCTTTCTCTTGTTGTTTGGTATGGACTTCTATATCTTGTTACTACCATGATATACTCCTTAAAATTGTATCTCTTAGTCTCTTGGACTAAATCTAGTGAAATAATAAAATATTTTATAAAGGAGTTTTGCTACTTAAGTAGCATTTGGGAGGCTTTTTCTTGCAGTTTTTTAAAATTTGTGATTTTGATGTTGCGTCGGCTGGTTTCGATGAGCTTATCAGCTTTAAGCTGTTTGAGTGTACGCTCAACGACATGACGCACAGTTCCTAGAAGTTTTGCAATCTCTGAGTTGGAGAGATTATGTAGGAGATTGTATTTAAAACGTTTGTTTGGATTGAGATTGTCCACAAGCAGATTAATAAGTCTGTCTTTTGTATCATAAAGTGATAAGTCGGTTGCCAACTCTTCAGTATGGCGCATTTGAGCAGCAAGATAAGGGAAAAACTTTTTATTGAAGGTGTGGTCGTTCTCAAGCCAGTAACGAACCCTCTTAATTGGCAACTGTAGTACTTTACAATCTTCTAACACCTCATAGATAACATCATGTGGTTTGTTGTCAAGCAGAGTGATAATATCAAACATATCTCCGCGTTTATAGATGAAAATGGTCTGTTCTTTGTTGGTCTCAAAATTAATTTGATAGGTTTTTATTCTGCCATCAACAACGATGTAAAAATACTCCATCAAATCATCAGGGAAAAATGGAGAGGCACCTTTTTCAAACTCTAAAGGTTTTGCATATTTATAAAACTCATTTTCAAAAGTTTGTGTTGTGTTGTTAAGCAGGTCTAATTGTTTTGGATTGTTTTGCATGCTATAATTGTAACATAAGTCGAGGAGTAAGGATATGTGGGACGGGGAGAAACTCTTTTTAAATTTTTTGGTTCTTATCTGTGCTGCTTTGTACTGGTTCACAACTTCACATTATATTCCTGCTGTTTTAGGATTTTTGATAGTCTTTTTATACTTCTTTGATGAGACCTTTGCTTTTATGACTTTGATACTTTCAGTACTTACTCTACTTCTGATGATTATTCTTCTTTTTATCGATTACTATTACTTTTCCAAAGGCGATGATTTCGCACAGTTTGGTTTTAGTGTACTTTATATGGGAGTACTCTATTTTAAATCAAAAAGCATTTTTGAAGCAAGCTAAATTTATTGCAAATTGTAAGATTTTTTAGTGAGTGAAGTTTTTTACACTACTATTTGAATTATTTTGAATGGTAGGAAGGTGATATGACTTTAGGAAAGTGTCCTTACTGTGAAGATGGCTTGATAGAGGTACGTGACAAAGAAGTACGAGGGAAGAAGGTAAAACTCTATGCCTGCTCGAATGCGCACTGGATGAGTGAGGATGGTGAGATGTATGAGCTCACGCAGGATGCAACTTGTGACTTTAGAATATGGCAAAATACACTCTCACGTTATGGAAAGTGGCTTTCTTACAAGGAGGTACGCTCTCTTTTGAGTGAAGGAGAGCTTGAAGTTGAGCTGGTCAGTAAAAAGTATGGTAAAAAGATTAACTATACAAAAACTGCAATCCTTAACCAAGAGTACGGAGTAAGCATAATTTGGGATTAATTTGGGTAAAATTAATTTTAAGTACCTTCCCATAAATAACCTCAATTTCAGAAGCTTAAAAAGAGGACTAATGTGAGGCAAAAATACGTAGGAGCTACTAGTAGCTTCAAGTGTTTTTAACGAAGCAATAGCCTTCTTTTTAAACTTCCCTTCGGGCAAAAAGCAAATAGCCCTATTGTGTCGTTAGATTCCTTTGGATTAACTTGTTAGTCCTGCAGAAATCTGCCTAGCACTAGAGCTATTTGCTTTTTTGCTGAAGTTGGGGTTATTTATGGGAAGGTACTTATGTTACAACAGTATCAAGAGGCTATAGAAAACAGTAATATTGTATCTAAAACCGATGTGAACGGCATCATCACTTTTGTCAATGATGAGTTTTGCAAAATTTCGGGCTATTCAAAAGAGGAGCTTCTTGGTAAAAACCACAATATCGTAAGACACCCCGATGTCCCCGCTTCGAAGTTCAAACTCCTTTGGCAGACGATCAAAGCCAAAAAGATCTACAAAAGCACTGTAAAAAACAGGGCAAAAAATGGTTCCACTTTTTATGTAAATACTACAGTAATCCCTATTTTAAATGAAAAAGGCGAGATTGAAGAGTTTATCGCCATTCGTTATGATGTAACACAAGAGATATTTTACAAGCACTCTTTGGAGAAAAAAGAGAGAGAACTTGAAGTTCTCAATATCGATCTTGAAAAGAGAGTAGAAGCAAAGACAAAAGAGTTAAAAGAGTTGAATGAGACCCTGGAGATGCGTGTTCAAGAGGAGATAAAAAAGAATGAAGAGAAGCAAAAGGTGATGTTCTGGCAATCACGTTTTGCCTCTTTGGGTGAGATGCTCGCAAATATTGCCCATCAATGGAGACAACCGCTTACAGAGCTTAACTTAACACTCTTTTCTCTCAAAAAAGCAGCATTCAATCAAGATATTGGTGAAGTGGAGATGCTTTATGATGAAAGTAAGGCACTGATAAAAAACATGTCCAATACAATAGAAGACTTTTCCAACTTCTTTAAGCCAGATAAAGGAAAACAGCACTTTATGCTGCGTGAGAGTATAGAAGAGGCACTCCATATCTTAAAAAGGGTTCTTAAAAAAGATATGATTCAAGTAAAGACAAGTTATGAAGATGTGAGTGTTTTGGGTATTACGAATGAGTTTACACAAGTTATAATAAATCTGCTGAAAAACTCTCGAGATGCTTTTGTAGAAAACGGAGTGCTTATTCGTGAGATAAAAATCGAAGTCTCTAAAGAGAATGGAAATGCTCTCATTATCGTCGAGGATAATGCAGGAGGTATCAAAGAAAAAGAGCGTTATAAGATATTTGAGCCCTATTTTACAACAAAGCACACTTCACAGGGAACAGGTCTGGGGCTCTTTATGTCCAAGATGATATGTGAAAAAGGGTTTAACGGCTCTTTGGATGTGAGCTCTAAAAAAGGGACAACACGCTTCACTATCAAGATACCGCTAGAGAGTGAAAATGAAAAATAAGTTTTTAAAGACTCTGCGTGTTTTACTTGTTGAAGATGAAACAAATCTCTCAAAACTCTTAAAGAATGCTATTGGTGATAATTTTTTTAAATTTTATGTTGCAAATGATGGACAAGAGGGGCTTGAACTTTTTAAAAAAATAACACCTGATATTGTTATTACAGATATCAATATGCCTAAAAAGAGTGGTTTAGAGATGGCAAAAGAGATAAAAGCGATTGAGAGCAGTGTACCCATCATCATCTTAAGTGCTTTTAGTGAGACAGAGAAACTTTTAAATGCCATCGATGTTGGGGTTGTGAAGTATCTCATCAAGCCCTTTGATCCCGATGAGCTTTTGGAGTACATTATCTCATTGGAAAAGCATTTTGGTATGCGTGAGATAGAGCTACGTGATGCATATATCTACAACAAAACGAAAAAAACACTCTATAAAAAGAACAGATATGTGCCACTGAGCAAAAAAGAGAAGCAGTTTTTGGAATTACTCTTGGAGTATTATGAAAAAGAGATATATGTTGTCAGTGATGCAATTATTAAAAAATCACTTTGGGAAGATGAAGTGAGTGATGACAGACTCAGAACCTTCATTCGAAGATTTCGAGCGAAAACATCCAAAGAGTTGATTAAAAATATAAAATCAGAAGGCTATCAGATAGTGATAGCCTAAAATTAGAAATTATTTTGTATAAAGATCAGTACCAGGATGATTCGGTTTAGAAATAGCTGGCTTTTTTACTGGTTTTGTATCATAGTGAACGATATTTTCAGCCTGTGCTGCAACGAATGCGAAAGTTAATGCTAATAAAATTTTTGTCATAGTTTTATCCTTGAAAGGTTTAGATTTTTTAAATAAGACAAAATTTGTCCGATTTAAGTTTCAGCGGAATAATAACCGATTTCTTCCAAAGAAATATTGATATATATCAAGAAATAAAACTTTTATCTCCAGATGATATTCAGTCTGCTTTTAATTGCTTTTTTATTAAATTCTAGCTCTGGTTTGCCTATATCTGCAATGTTCTCTTTTGTTTCTAAAAACTCTTGAATATAGTATGTTTTACTATAGCCTCTCTGTTCTAAGTCACTGATGATGAGGTTGATATCTGCAGGAGTTAAAAGGTCTGCATGAAGTGTTGTCCGTACTTCAAAGTCTATATTTGATGCAAGTAATAAATCAAGAGTTTTGGAAAATTCATGATATTTGCGTGAGTGGGTTATTTGGGTGAACTTTTCTTTTGGTGCTTTATAATCAAGAGCAACATAATCAAGAAGTTTTAGCTCAAGAAGCTCTTTGAAGTTGTCAAAATAGGTCCCATTAGTATCTAGTTTGATGGTAAAGCCCATCTTTTTTATCTTTTGACAAAACTCTACTAAATCATAAGCAGTTGCTTCACCACCTGAGAGCACAACGCCATCTAAAAGCGAGACTCTTGTCTGTAAAAAGTCAAGAGCCTCTTGCATCGTAATGGAGCCATTCTTTGCAAAGACTATCTCTTTGTTATAGCAGTAGTCACAATGCATATTGCATCCGCTAAACCAGATAATGGCAGCTAAATGGTCTGGATAGTCAAGATGCGTGAACTTTGTTATGTCATAGATGACTTTATCGTTCTCTAAACTGCACTCTTTGTTTATGCTCACCTGTTTTTCCTATATTAAAGCTCTCAACAGGTCTATGGTATCCCATCACACGGGTATAAACAATACATTTTTGTCTTTTGCTTTCAAGCAACATCAATATTTCTTCTTTGCTCATGATATCTCCTTAATTTTATTTCATAAAATGAAGCTACTTTTCATTTATTTTGTACGATGCCAGAAGTAATCCTGTCATCTACGCTAACGCTAGGTTCCCTTCAGCAGGGGGCTCACGCAACTTTGTTGCTTCTAGGTCTATGTTTGCATATTTTGCAAAAAGCTCTTCATCGCATTTTGGGCAGTACTCATGCTCTCCTGCAATGTATCCGTGTTTTGGACAGACGGAGAAGAGCGGTGTAATGGTAATATATGGCAGTCTGAAGTTTGAGATGACATTTTTGACAAGTTTACGACAGGCCTCTGTTGAGCTGACCTTTTCTTGCATATAGAGATGCAGTACTGTCCCGCCTGTGTATTTTGTCTGAAGTTCATCTTGAAGTTCCAATGCTTCAAAAGGGTCACTTGTATAATCAACAGGGATTTGCGATGAGTTAGTATAATAAATGTTCTCATCCATACCTGCTTGAATGATTTTTTCACCAAAACGTTTTTTATCCTCTTTGGCAAATCTGTAGGTTGTCCCCTCTGCAGGTGTTGCTTCAAGATTGTAAAGGTTTCCGGTTGCTTCTTGAAACTCTACCATGCGTGAGCGCATATGATTTAAAATCTCTATGGCAAACTCCATCCCTTTTATGGTCGTGATGTTCTCTTGCCCATCTGTAAAGTTAACTATCATCTCATTGATACCATTGACTCCAATGGTTGAGAAGTGGTTTTTAAATCCCGGAAGATAACGTTTTGTGTAAGGAAAAAGCCCTCTGTCATACATCTCTTGGATAAAAACACGTTTTTTCTCCAGCGTGGATTTTGCATGTTCCATCAACTCATCGAGTTTTGCGTAAAGGCTCTCTTTATTACCTTTGTGCAAAAAGCCAAGTCGTGCCATATTAAGTGTAACAACACCGATGCTTCCTGTCATCTCCGCACTGCCAAATAGACCACCACCACGTTTAAGAAGTTCTCTTAAATCTAGTTGTAGTCTACAGCACATACTGCGAACATGTCCGGGTTTGTATGCCTCTTCATTTTCTACTAAGTTACCGTTTTCATCACGTTTGTATTGGCTTCCTATGAAATTTTGAAAATAAGAAGAACCAATTTTTGCTGTATTTTCGAACAGCAGGTCAGTATTTTCACCATACCAGTCAAAATCTTCAGTGATATTGACGGTAGGTATAGGAAATGTAAAGGGTTGGCCGGTTTTATCCCCCTCTGTCATAACCTCATAGTAAGCTTTGTTTATCATATTCATCTCTTTTTGGAAATGTTTGTATGTCATATCTGTGAGAGAGTTAGCGCCTCTCTCTTGTGCTTTGAATCTTAGTGTGGCATCATCTATATCTTCAAAGAGATGTCTCTGCTTACTTGTCGGAATCTGATCTTTCAGGTCTGAAGGCACATTCCAATCGATTGTGATGTTTGTAAAAGGTGATTGTCCCCATCGTGCAGGAACGTTAAGGTTATATATGAAACTACGAATACTTTTCTTTACCTCCTTATATGAGAGCTGGTCTTTAAATAGATAAGGTGCTAAATAGGTGTCAAAAGAGGAAAAGGCCTGTGCTCCTGCCCATTCGCTTTGCAAAATTCCTAAAAAATTTGCCATTTGTCCAAGAGCTTCTCTAAAGTGCTTTGGAGCACTGCTCTCAACTCTTCCTCTCACACCGTTAAATCCCTCATCAAGAAGAACTCTCAGACTCCAGCCTGCACAGTATCCCGTGAGGCAGTCTAAGTCATGTATGTGATAGTCCCCATTTCTATGCGCATACCCTTCTTCTTTCGAGTAGATTTTATCTAGCCAATAATTTGCAATCACTTTTCCCGCAGTATTGTTTACAAGTCCTGCATTGGAGTAGCCTGTGTTTGAGTTTGCTTTGATTCTCCAGTCACTTCCATTTATATACTCCTCAATGGTCTGTGTAGAGTTGATGTAGGTAGTGTCATCATCCAAAAGGTTTTCACGCTGCATTTTATGCGTATGACGATAAATCATAAAGGAACGCATTACGTCAAAATATCTACCCTTATACAGCTCATACTCGATCAAATCCTGAACGTCTTCAACTGCAACAGCACGTTTATGGTCGAGTTTTTCCAAAACGTTGATAAAGATAGTTTCGTCATACGAAACATTTTCACTATCAAAGGCTTTTTTTATAGCATCTTCTATCTTGTATGAAAGAAACTGCTTGTAAGTGCCATCGCGTTTTAAAATGTACTCAACCATTTGCTAACTCCTAAAGTGATACCAGCAGTTTAATGCAAGTTGCGTTAAGGGGCAATAATAATTTTTGTCACTTTTGTGTCATTTTGAAAAGAGAATATTATAAGCTTAATAAAAGTTTTACATTTGTTTTGCTATAATCCCAATCCGCTTTGCTGTTTTAACAATGAAAAAGAGTGTTTCTACCTTTATATTATGTATAGAGTTAGAAGTATTGGCAAGCGAATATTATAAAAGATTCTTTGCCTAAAAACAGTAAAGACAACTAAGACAAGGACTTACGATGAAAGTAAGAGCTTCAGTAAAGAAAATGTGTGATGACTGTAAAGTTATCAAAAGAAGAGGTATTGTAAGAGTAATCTGCAAGAACCCTAAACATAAACAGAGACAAGGATAACCATGGCTCGTATTTCTGGTGTTGATTTACCTAAGAAAAAGAGAATAGAGTACGGTTTAACGTATATCTATGGTATTGGTCTTCATACTTCACGTCAAATTCTTGACGCTACAGGTATTGACTATAACAAAAGAGTTTTCGAACTCAATGAGGCTGATGTAGCTGCAATTACAAACGAAATCCGTGCTAACCATATGGTTGAGGGTGATTTACGTAAAAAAGTTGCAATGGACATTAAAGCATTAATGGATTTAGGAAACTACCGTGGTCTTCGTCACCGTCGTGGTCTTCCGGTTCGTGGACAAAAAACTAAGACAAATGCGCGTACTCGTAAGGGTAAACGTAAAACTGTCGGCGCAGCGTAAGGATTAAAGCATGGCAAAAAGAAAAGCTGTTAGAAAAAAAGTAGTAAAGAAAAATATCGCTCGTGGTATCGTTCATATTGCAGCATCATTTAACAACACATTAGTAACTATTACTGATGAGATGGGAAATATGATTGCTTGGAGTTCTGCTGGTAGCCTTGGTTTTAAAGGTTCTAAAAAATCTACTCCGTTTGCGGCGCAAGCAGCAGTTGAAGATGCAGTAGAAAAAGCAAAAGTACATGGTATCAAAGAGCTTGGTATCAAAGTACAAGGTCCTGGTTCTGGACGTGAGACAGCAGTTAAATCTGTTGGTGCTATCGAAGGAATCCGTGTTACATTCATGAAAGATGTTACACCATTACCACACAACGGTTGTCGCGCACCTAAGCGCCGTAGAGTTTAAGGAGATTACTGATGGCAAGATATAGAGGTCCAGTAGAAAAAATCGAAAGAAGATTTGGAGTAAGCCTTAACTTAAAAGGTGAGCGTCGTTTAGCAGGAAAATCTGCTTTAGAAAAGCGTCCATACGGTCCAGGGCAACATGGTCAACGTCGTAAAAAAGTTTCTGAGTACGGTTTACAACTTAATGAGAAACAAAAAGCGAAATTCATGTATGGTATTTCTGAAAAACAATTCCGTGCACTGTTCGTTGAAGCAAAACGCCGTGATGGAAATACAGGTACAAACCTTATTACACTTATCGAGCAGAGACTTGACAATGTAGTTTACAGAATGGGATTCGCATCTACTCGTAGATTCGCTCGTCAGCTTGTAACACATGGTCACATCTTAGTAGATGGTAAAAAACTAGATATTCCTTCTTACCGTGTTAAACCGGGTCAAAAGATAGAAGTGAAAGAAGCTAGTAAAAACAACAATCAAGTACAACGTGCTATTGAACTTACAAACCAAACAGGTCTTGCTCCATGGGTTGACATCGATGCTGAAAAAGTATTTGGTATCTTTACTCGTCTTCCAGAGCGTGAAGAAGTTGTTATTCCAGTTGAAGAACGTTTAATCGTTGAGCTTTACTCGAAATAATAATTAATAAAAAGGGCGTAAAAGAGATGAAAAAGATTAAAACTACACCACTTGCTCCTCAAGAGTTTGAGGTAGAACAAATTAGTGAGAATGAAGCTAACATTATGGCATATCCGTTTGAGACGGGTTATGCTATCTCTTTAGCTCATCCACTTCGCCGTTTTCTATTAAGTAGCTCAGTTGGCTATGCACCAATCGCTATTAAAATCGAGGGTGCTAAACATGAGTTTGACTCTGTTCGTGGTATGCTTGAAGATATTTCTGATTTTATATTAAATCTTAAAGAGATTCGTTTCAAACTGGGTAACGATGCAACAGAAGCAGAGATAAACTACAGCTTTGCAGGTCCATGTAACATTACTGGAGCTGATCTAAGAAATGATGAAGTTGAAGTGGTAACTCCAGAAGCTCCACTTGCTACATTAAATGAAGATTCAACGCTGAACTTTAGCATTAAAATTGCTCAAGGTATCGGATATGTTGCGAGTGAAGATACATATGAAGAGTTAGAAGATGGATATATCGCACTTGATGCTTACTTCACTCCGGTAAGAAGTGCTACATATAAAATTGAGAATGTACTTGTAGAGGACAACCCTAACTTTGAAAGAGTTGTTATGAACATCAAAACTGATGGTCAAATCTCTCCAATCGATGCATTTAGAAACTCTTTGGAAGTAATGTATGCACAATTAGCTGTATTTAATTCAGAGATTAGTATTAAAGCTCCAACTACTATTGAGAGAGTTGAAGAGTCACCAGACCTTAAAAAACTAACTACTAACATAGATAGTCTTGGTTTAAGTGCTCGTAGTTTTAACTGCCTTGATCGCTCAAATATTAAACTAATTGGTGAAATTGTACTTATGAGTACAAATGATCTCAAAAATGTAAAAAATCTTGGTAAAAAATCTTACGATGAAATCGTAGAAAAAGTTCAAGAGTTTGGTTTTACAGTTGGTGCTGATTTAGAAGATGATGTAGTAACTGCACTAAAAAAGAAAATTGAAGCAGCTTCTTAAGAAGCGCTAATTAAAGAGGAATAAGATATGAGACACCGTCATGGATATCGTAAACTAGGTCGTACAAGTGCTCACCGTAAGGCACTTTTAGCAAACCTTAGTATTTCGTTAATTGAACATGGTAAAATTGAGACTACTGCTGTAAAAGCTAAAGAGCTTCGCTCTTACGTTGAGAAGTTAATCACTACTGCTGGTAAGGGTGACTCTAACGCTCACAGAGCAGTATTTGCTGCGCTTCAAAACAAAGAAGCAACAAAAAAATTAGTAAACGAAATCGCTCCACAATATGTTGAGCGTACTGGTGGTTACACTAGAATTACTAAAACTCGTATTCGTCGTGGTGATGCTACACCAATGGCATTTATCGAACTAGTATAATCGACTAATTTCTTTATCAGGGCTTTTGCCTTGATAGTTACTTTCTTTAGAGTTATGACTCTAAACTTTCCACATTCTAAAATACTTTACAATCTAGGACTATATTATGAGTACTTTCGCATTTGGAACATATAGGGTCAGTGATGAAAATCTGCTACATATTGAAGCATTAAAAGAGGCCATTGAAGCAGGTGTAAGGCTTATTGATACCTCTACAAACTATAGTGATGGCGGAGCAGAACGTGCTATTGCCAAAGTAATGGCTTTATTTGAAGATGATATTCGAGATGAGATCAAGATAGTCTCAAAGTTTGGCTATATTCAAGGCTCAAACCTCACGCAACATAAAGAGACGCCTTTTGAAGATGTCGTGGAATATTCACCGACTTGTTATCACTCTATTGCAAAGTCTTTTTTACAAAGAGAACTCACGGAGTCTTTAAAACGTCTGCAACTCAATTCACTTGATTGTTATCTGATTCATAATCCTGAGTATTTTATCTACGAAGCACTTAAAAAAGAGATGCCGCGTGATGCAATGCTTGATACAATGTTTGAGAGAATCTATGAGGCCTTTGTAGGTTTAGAAGAGGAAGTAAAAGAGGGTAGAATAAACTCCTATGGAATCAGTTCAAACTCTTTTGCAAAAGCTGAGAGTGACCCTGAGTTTTTACCTTATGACGATTTAATTACACTTGCACAAAAGGCGGCACGTGCAGTGGGCAATGCTGAGCACAGTTTTACAACTGTTGAGCTGCCGATAAATCTTTTGGAGCGTGAAGGGTTGAAATGTGCTGCATGGGCAAAAAGAAACGGACTGAGAGTTCTTTCAAACAGACCGCTTAATGCTCAAAAAGATGGGTTAATGTATCGTTTGGCAGAGTATGATGAATCAAAAGATTACTACCATACGCTCAATGAGCTCTTAGAGATTTGCGATAACGAACAGCTCAGGCCTCTTTATAATCTGATAGAGCAGATGGATATGAATAAGCACAAGTTCGGTTTTATCGGAGAGTATGACTCTTTTTTAGTTTCACAGATACTGCCACACATTAAAAAGACGATAGAGAAAATACCCCAAGAGGTTTTAGATGTACTTTTGGAGTATATTGATAGATTCCTACGTGAGTATAGAGATATGGTAGCTTATGAGTCGTCAAAAATGACAAAAACAGCTCTTAAAAAGTATTTTGAAGGGTGTGAAGTGAAGATGCAGGAGTGTGCATTACGTTTTTTATTGGAAATTGACGATATAGAGAGTATAATAGTTGGCATGCGAAAGCCAAGTTATGTACAAGAGGTCATGGCTTTAAAAAGCTAGGTAAAAATATTTTTTATCACTTGTTAAGCGATATTGTCATATTTTATGATTATAATACCCAAGAATTTAAAGGATAAATTAAATGATCCCATTTACTGATGAAGAGCTTATGGAGCCAGTGAAACATGTTATTGACAAGGTTCGTCCGTCTTTAGCTCTTGATGGCGGAGACATCGACTTTATAACGGTCAAGAACGGCAATGTATATGTACAGTTAAAAGGTGCATGTATCGGATGTGCAAGTAGTGGTTCTACACTGAAGTATGGTGTTGAGAGACAGTTAAGAATGGATATTCACCCGGAACTTTGTGTCGTCAATGTTCCATTTGGAATGGAAAACGATATAGATAATTTATAAATTTTAAAAGTAAAGAAGAAGATGAGTACAATAAGCAAATATAAAATTTTATCACAAGCAAAAGAGAGTTTTTCCAAAGCAGACTATAAGAGTGCGTTGGAAAAATTCGCTGAAGTTTTGCAAAACTATCCAAATTCAAAAGAGGCCTATAATGGCGTAATTCTTTCAGAAATGGCTATGAGTGGTGAAACAGGTGCGGAGGCACTATTTGATTATTATGAGATATTAAAAGAAGAAGATAAAGAAGAAGCTGATGCAGTCATGGAAGAGATATTGCAAAATATGGACGGTACGCTTGACAAACTATCAGAAGCTTTTAATCAACCCTTGCGTGAGCGTATAGAGTTTGAAGATGGGATTTTATACAGTGATTTTAAAAAACTGCTTGACGAGGGAGCTGACTTTAAAGAGACTTTTGAAAACATCATGTTCTCTACACGTGTCATTATCACTGAAAAAGAGGATTTTGTAGACTTTTTAGATAAATTGATTGAGCATGGTTTTTCAGAGATGGCACTAACCTATTTGGAAAATGCACTAAGTATTTACCCTAGTGATAAACTCTTGGCAAAACTCTTAAAAAAACTTGCTCAAGGTAAAACTATTGAAAATTGAACTTCCAAATCAAGCTTATAAATATGTAACAGAGAATTCACAGGAGTGTGACAGCGAGACAGCTTTTGTTCTGACAACACAAAATGAAAAATATTTAGATGATGCAAAAGCACATAATGCACATTCCATTATTAAAATAGCAGATATTGCAGAGCTCTTTGGAGTCGATAAGATTAAAATCATCGGTATTACCGGTACCAACGGAAAAACAACAACAGCAAGTGCGATATACTCTTTTTTATTAGACCTTGGCTACAAAGCAGCTCTTCAAGGGACTCGTGGTCTCTTTATGAACGATGAAGTTGTTGAAGGCAAAAGTCTTACAACGCCTTCGGTTTTAAATACTTACAGACACATCTATCAGGCAGTAGAAGCGGGATGTGAGTATTTTATTATGGAAGTAAGCTCTCATGCAATCGTTCAAAAGAGAATCGAAGGGCTTGATTTTGAGCTGAAAATCCTTACAAACATCACACAGGACCACCTTGATTATCATAAAACACTTGGTGAATATATCTCTGTCAAGAACTCCTTTTTCCAAGATGAGAGCAAAAAACTTATCAATAAAGATGAAGAGAAGGCCTCGTTTAATATTAAAAATGCGTATACATATGGCATAGAAAATCCGGCTACTTATAGACTGATGGCATATTCACTCAATGACGGCAGCAGTGGAATCATCCAACATTTTCAAGAGATTGTTCCTTTTACGGCATCACTGCATGGTTTTTTTAATCTCTACAACTTGATGGCAGCCATAGCTGCAACACACCTTATAACGGACAAAAGTTTAGAAGAGGTTGCGGACGTTGTGGATAACTTCGCCGGTGTAAGTGGAAGAATGGAACAAGTCTGTGCTGCACCGAATGTTATTGTTGACTTTGCACATACTCCAGATGGTATGCAACAGGTTCTCAATGCGCTCAAAGAAAAAGAGTTGCTAGTTGTATTTGGTGCAGGTGGAGATAGAGACAGATTAAAACGTCCACTTATGGGCCGAGTAGCTGCAACATTGGCAAAAAAAGTCTATATTACGAGTGATAATCCTCGTCATGAAGACCCTGATGTAATCGTAGAAGATATACTAGAGGGTATCGAAGACAGAAGCAATGTTGTTGTAGAACTCAATCGTAAAAAGGCCATTGAGATGGCACTTGATGAACAAGAGGGCGATGAGGTTGTCGTCATTCTTGGAAAAGGGGATGAGAACTATCAAATTATTTATGATGAGAAATTACCTTTTGACGATAGGGAAGTTGTAAGAGAACTTCTCAATATTTAAGTATACAAAAAGTCAATATTATTAAAATCTAAAGTTTATACCGACATAACCAATATTTAAGTGTGATGAAGGTGTGAGTGTAGAGTTAAGATCAAGCTTTTGATAGGAGATATTTTTATACTCATATGCAAGTTCTAGATCAAAATGCTCGCTGATTGGGATGAAAAAGCCAGCTCCTAAATTAAATGAACCATAGGTAAGTGAACCGTTATGTAGATCTGCAGGAGTCTCAAGATACCCTCCTCCAAATCCTGCTTTAAGGTAAGGGTTGACATAGATACCAAAGTCCCATGCTTTTAAAAGCTCTACATTAAAACCATATTTTTTCCCATCGTTGGAGTCGAAGATACGAGAATTATTGTCTACATAATCAAATGATAGTTCAACTGCATAGGCTTTTCTGTCTCCATATCCTACTTTAATCTGTGCAGCATTATTGTCAATCGTCCAGTCATCTTCACCATAAGTGATTGTTTCACTATTGTATGCATAACCGGCACCAAAATAGATTTTTGACTCGGCATTGAGCAGTGAAGTGATAAGCAGTAAAAGCAGTATAATTTTTTTCAAAATAGTTGTCCCAAATTTTTTCAAAATTATATCTTAAAAATATGAACTTATTTAGTGATGTTAGAAAATAGGCTGATATTTTTGATATAATTGCACAAAAATTTTAAGGATAATTTCTATGGGAATTCCACAACCGGCATTTTATATTTTCAAATGTGAGCAGTCAGCTCCTCCAGGTATGCCAAAACCATCATGTGTTACACCACAAACTCAAGACCTTTTTCAATATCTTGCACAAAAATTGATGCAAGAGGGAATCATGGGTACAGTTCAACCGATTCGTACTTCATGTATGAACCGTTGTCAAATGGGACCAGTTATGCTTGTTGAGCCAGGTCATACAATGTATGCAGGATTAACTAAAGAAAAAATTGATAAAATAGTACAAGAGCATATCCTAGGCGGAAACGTTGTTGAAGAGTTTGTAATTGACTCTGAGATGTGGGATGAGCCAATTAGCCCGGCTGATATGAAAAAACAGATGGGAATGTAGGAAAAATAATGACAATAGAGATGTTGTACAGCAAAATCCATCGAGCTACTGTGACAGATGCCAACTTGAACTATGTTGGCTCTATTACGATAGATGAGGAGCTTTTAGAGGCTTCCAAGATGCGAGTTGGACAAAAAGTAGAGATACTTAACATCAACAATGGTGAAAGATTTTCTACTTACATTATCCTTGGTGAGCGTGGAAAGCGTGATATCTGTCTTAACGGAGCAGCTGCGCGTAAAGTTCACAAAGGTGACAAAGTCATCATTGTTGCCTATGCTACATATGATGAGAAAGAGCTTGAAACATACAAGCCGACTGTTGTTTTACTTAATGATGAGAACAACATTGACGAAGTTCTAGAGAGTATCTAATGTTTGGGGATATGGGTGATTTAAGTAAAATGCTGCAAGGCTTTGAAGAAAATGCCCAAAAGCTCAAAGATGAACTTGCAAGCAAAACTTTTTCTGTTAAGAGTGGCGGTGGTATGATAGAGCTTACACTTAACGGTAACGGTGAAGTCATTGATTTAAACATCGATGATGAACTTTTAAGTGATAAAGAGTCTCTACAGATTCTGCTTATCGGTGCGATTAATGATGCAAACAAGATGGTTCAACAAAACCAACAGCAAAGTGCTCTTGGCATGCTAGGTGGTATGGGCTCGTTTGGTGGAGCAAAGTAGGTGTTTTTTCGCCTCTTTGTTCTTGCTTCTCTTCTTTTTATAAATCTATACGCCTGTAAAGGCGGTTATGCTGCCTGTGTGGCAAAAGTAAAAGATTCTCACGCAATACAAAACAATACTTTACAAATCCCTCTTAAAAAAAGTACAAGACTGCTTTATACACATAGTAAACCAGATGCAAAAATTTTAAAATATGACCCTTTTCTCTCACTTTATCTCATAGAGGACCCAAAACCTTTTGCATACCCTTTTGATATCAATATGCGCTTGCAACTAGGCACTGCAATGGTGACAGACAAAAGCTCACGTGAGGGAAAATTTATTGAAAATCAGATAGGACTGAACACTTTGGCACGTTACAGTGAACCACTGCTGATTCCATCACTGCTTACGAGTTCTTGCTGTTCACTCGAAGGTGTAGTAACTTCTCGTGACATCATCCAAAAAGAGTATCTTAAACATTTTATAGATGCAAAAAAGAGTGAATATGGTGATATTGGTATTCGTGTGAAAAACGAGAAAGGCTCTGTTATTGTCACTGCAAGTGATCCGTTTTTTGAACACAATCCTTTTCAAGTGGGTGACTGCATAGTAGTTTTTGATGGAAGAAAAGTAAAAGCAGCCTCAACACTGATGCGTATGATTCTTTTTAGTAAAAGAGGTGTGAAACACAAAGTAAAAGTAAAAAGAGGTAATCAATATCTTACCTATACAGTCACAACAAAAAAACGCTATGGTGGCGGTGAACTCAGTGATACATTTTTAGAATCACGGGGGCTTTATTTTGACAGAGCACTCCGACTGATAAGCATAGAGAAAAAGTTCAAAGGCTATGGCATCAAAAAAGGTGACAGACTCATTCAAATCAACGGTGTGAAGATAAAAAGCCAAAAAGAGTTGCGTGAGTATCTTCAAAAAGCCAAAGACTACTCTTCTTTACTTTTTGAGCGTAACGGCTTCCAGTTTTTTGTAAATATTAAGTAGAAAAAAAGTACAATTTCACATGCAAAACTTCGAGCAATTTTTATTAGATAATTTACCACAGTCAAAGAGTATTCACCCGACCTATGAGAGTGCCCTGCACAATATGCTCGAAGCTGGCGGAAAGCGTTTTCGTCCTGCACTGCTTTTAGGCGTTGTCAAAGCCTATAATCCTCTGATGATTGAGTCTGCCTATCATGCGGCATATGCAATAGAACTGTTGCATACTTACTCCCTTATCCATGATGATCTGCCGGCAATGGATGATTCACCTCTGCGCCGTGGACATCCAACACTCCATGTCACTTATGATGAGGTAACGGCAATACTCGTTGGTGATGCGCTTAATACCTACTCTTTTGAACTGCTGAGCAATGCTCCTTTTTCAGATGAGATAAAAGTAAATCTCATCCGTGAGCTCGCACAAAACGGTGGTCTTAACGGTATGGTACTAGGTCAGGCAATAGACTGTTATTTTGAGAACAAGCCTTTGGCTCTTGAAGATATAAAAACACTCCATACAAACAAAACTGCCAAGCTTATAGCTGCGGCATTGAAGATGGGTGCACTCATTGTTGAGCGTGAGAATGAAGCAGATGAGCTTTATGATTTTGGTATAAAACTTGGTCTGCTTTTTCAGATTCAAGATGACATACTCGATGTAACACAAAGCTCTGAAGAGGCAGGCAAACTGACAAACAATGATGAAGAGAAGAACTCTTTTGTAACGATTTTAGGTTTAGATGAGGCTCTGCGTGAGGCGAATCTTTTAGCAGATGAATTAACAAAAAGTATGCAGAGTTTTGATGAGAGCCTACAGCGTGAGCTCTCACCAATACTTACAAAGTACATTAATAGACATAAAAACTAAGGATAGATGATGAGTGATAATGCAATGCGTCAAAAGATGGCAAACAGTATAAGATTTTTAGCAGCGGACATGGTTCAAAAGGCAAATTCAGGTCACCCGGGTGCACCTATGGGACTTGCAGATATTGCAGTGGTTTTAAGTGAGCATTTAAAGCACAATCCTAAAAACCCATCATGGTTAAATCGTGACAGACTTGTATTTTCAGGTGGACATGCAACAGGTCTTATCTACTCACTCTACTATCTTTGGGGATACGGTTTAGAGATTGAAGATCTTAAAAACTTCAGACAGCTCGATTCACTGACACCGGGACACCCGGAATTTGGACATACTGCAGGTGTTGAGATCACAACTGGACCACTTGGTCAGGGTGTGGCAAATGCGGTTGGTTTTTCAATGGCTTCAAAATTTATGGGCGCACAGGTAAACAGCGAGACTGCAAAACTCATTGACCATCACGTTTATTGTCTTTGTGGGGATGGTGACTTGGAAGAGGGCATCAGTTATGAAGCATGTTCTATCGCAGGGCACAATAAGCTTGATAACCTCATTCTTATCTATGACTCAAACCGCATAACTATTGAGGGAAATACTGACCTTTCAATTTCAGAAGATATCAGAGGCAGATTTGAATCTCAAGGCTGGGAAGTTTTAGAGTGTAATGGACATGATTATGACGAGATTGATGCGACTATCACGCAGGCAAAAAAAGCTGACCGTCCTGTAATTATCATCGCAAATACTATCATCGCAAAAGGTGCAGGTCCACTAGAAGGAAGCCATCACTCACATGGAGCACCGCTTGGTGAAGATGTTATCGCTGATGCAAAACGAGGAGCTGGATTTGACCCTGAGAAAAAATTCTTTGTGCCTGAAGATGTAATGGCGCGTTTCCGTTGTGCTATAGAAGCAGGGGACTTGGCAGAGCGTGAGTGGATTCACTCACTTAAAACTGCACCGCTGATGGAGCAAAATGAAGCTTTAGAGGCACTCCTTAACCATGACTTCTCACGCATTCAGTGGCCTGAATTTGACAAAGCGGATGCGACAAGAAACACAAATGGAAAGATTTTAAATGCTATTGCAAAAGCAATTCCTGCATTTATTGGTGGTTCAGCAGACCTTAGTCCATCGAACAAAACATTTTTAAATGACATGGGTGTATTTCCAAAAGGAAAAAACATCTACTTTGGTATCCGTGAGCATGCGATGGCTTCCATCGCCAATGCAATGGCACTTTATGGGCCATTAATGCCATTTACTTCGACATTCTTTGTCTTCTCAGATTACCTTAAACCTGCAGCACGTATTGCAGCACTTACGGGTATTCAGCAGTTCTTTATCTGGACGCACGACTCTATCGGTGTTGGTGAAGATGGACCAACACACCAGCCTATCGAGCATCTTTCACAATTCCGTGCACTGCCTAACTTCTATGTATGGAGACCGGCTGATGGACGTGAGAATGTAGAGGCTTGGAAAAAAGCATTGACAATGGAAAAATCTCCATCTGCTTTTGTCTGTTCACGTCAAGGTTTGGCTGTTTTACCTGATGCTGTTACAGGTGAGGCAAGCCGTGGCGGATATCTTCTAAGCGCTGATGATAATGCAGAAATCACTCTTATGGCTTCAGGAAGTGAAGTGGAACTTGCACTCAAAACAAAAGAAGTTTTAAATGCAAAAGGCAAAAAAGTAAATGTTGTTTCTGTACCGTGTTATGACCTCTTTATTGAGCAAGATAAGGCTTACATCGACTCTATCATTAAGGCTGAAACGAAAAAAGTAGCGATTGAAGCTGCTCGTGGATTAGAGTGGTACCGTTTTGCTGATGAGGTTATCGGGATGGATACATTCGGTGCTTCAGCTCCAGCGGCACAACTTTTTGAAAAATTTGGCTTTACTGCTGAGAAAATAGCACAAAAAATATAAAATAACTCTCTAGATTCTGTCTGCATAAGCAGGCAGTGTCATTATTCTACTATCTACAAACCCACGTCCAACTGTAAAGTGATATAAAATCTGAAACTTATTGTTCTTGAGCCCCAAAAGTGAATGCATCGTATCATCAAGATAACATCCGATACCCGTACCGCTAAGTCCTTGTGAGGTTGCTTCAAGATAGAGCTGTTGCCCAATCACTCCACACTCCCAGTAGAGTTCTTTGTATCTGTGTGGTCCATAATTGACTATCTCTTCTGAAAATCTACAAAGCATTCCCAAAGAGAAACTCCCGTCACTTGCTATATCTTGCGAGCAGCTGATGGCCTTTGATGCAAAGTGGTAGTCATCCTCTTTTAAAAAGTAGAGGTTCTCTAAATCACATGTTTGCCATAAAAAGTCACTGTGCATCTCTGATTGGAGGCTCTCTTTGTCTGCTTCATCTCGGAGTAAAATATAAAGCCCGCTTTTATATCCATCTACTCTATGAACAAATATACAGAGATGTGTTGCATTTCTCTTGCCGTCAAGTGAGCCGTTTACACTGGCAAGTATGGTGTGAAACTGCTTCTGCGTGATTGTTGAGATATCACTCTTCATTACGTGAACACTTCTGCGTTTTAGCACAACCTCTTTAGACTCTTTTGTAGGCTCTCTTTGTACGGAGAACTTTTGGAGCTCTTTTTGTGATATCTCTTTTGTAGAGGTTGCTTCGATGATTTGTGGAATTATCTCCCATTCATGCATCGAAGGGCTTAACTTATTGGCAATGCCATCGTATTTATCTGGCAGAGCAGTGACGAGCTCTGAAATATCGCTCTTTGGAGATATCTCTGTTGGAGAGATGGACAAAACCATATCGGGATGTTCTGTTTCGAAAAAGCGCTCTTTTTGGTCCAGCCCTAAAAGTTTCGCCATCACTGCATCATCTAGCGAGTCCAGTCGCGTTGTATGCCACCCTAACATCTTTGCAGAGAGCACAACACTCTGCCATGCATGCCCTGCATCAAGGTTAACATATCGAAAAGCTCGCTCGCCATATTTCCAGACCTCTCTCCATGCAATGCTAGAGAGGGCAAGAAAAAATGTTCCTTTAGGAAATTGTTGCCATATATCACTCTCAAACTTAGCCAAAAGTTCTAAAGTGTGCTCTTTTGGAGCATAGTGTATGACAGATGAGTGCTGCGATATATCAGAAAGTGCTGGCAGAATCAAATAGGCTTCTGTTGGATGCAGATTCCCACTTGAAGCATTACACCGCACTGCCCACTGGCTTGTGTTAGAACTTTTCCAAGCTGCTATTGCCAAAGAGAATTGCAGTAGTTGTGAGAGTGCTTCTTTACAGAGTGGAGCAGAAGGATTATCGGCATCAAGTAAAGAGTAGGGAATTGTGGCATTCTCTATAGCAAGAGGAAGTACTGTTTTTTGTGTCCCTTGATACTCACGGAAAGGATCTGGTTGCGTACTCCAGTCCATATAACCGAGTGAGCGTGCATATCTTTGCTGTGAATGTTTTGTGACTTCATGGTAATGAAAAACCCTGTTTATATCTTTATTCATAATTTTATTTTAGTTATATTTTCTTAAATGCAAGAGAAAATTTTTTCGCTAGAGATATTTGTAACATTATTTAAAGATAGTCAAGCGCTTTGATGCCTACAAAGATAATGCCAAGAAAAAGAAAGGAGCTGATCAGCACAAGAGCTGTTACAACTTTTGGTCGGCAGTCATAGAGGGATGCCAGATTGACATTGGCAACTGCTAGCGGCATAATGAGCTCTATAAAAATGATGCCTTTTATCATGGAGTCTAGTTCAATGTTATAAAGAACCACAAAAGCAATAAGCGGCAGCAGGAGAAACTTAAAACCCAGTACCCATGAGATGAGCGTTTTGTTTATCTTGTTGATTTTTGTACCATAGAGGTAGATACCAAATAAAAAAAGCTGCATTGTTATAGATGCATAGGCTCCCATCATAAGCATCTTCATAATGGACTCATTTGGTTTGTAGCCATTCACGCTTAAAAATATTGCGAGTATTGCTGCCCAGAGAATAGGCAGCTTTATAATGTTTTTGAGAGATGTTTTTACATCAAAACTTCCGCGTGAGTAGAAATAGACACCTATTGTGTAGACAACAAAGACATTGACAAGGTTAACAACCGTTGTGTAGGGGATGGAAGCCTCTCCAAAGATGGCGATGTTGAGAGGAATACCTAAGTTTCCGGTATTGCCGATGATGGCTACTACCATGGCTATGGAGTACTCTTTTTTATGGCTAAAGAGATGGTGTGCAAAGAGTGCTGAAAAAATCAGCGCAATAACAACTATGACAAGATAGAGTGAGGGCGCATAGAGCAGTGTAATGTCAACCGGATGCAGCAGTAATCCCCAAAAGGTTAGAAAAACCTGTAAAAAGTAGATATTTAAGAGTGTGATGGTCTTATCATCGATTTGTTCTTTAAAAGTTCTTTTGGACAAGTAGCCCATAACGATAAAAACATAAATACTTAAAATTGAAAATATAATTGAACCCATGTTAAAAGTCTAGTATAATTTCACTTATGAATACAATAGAAAATATAGAAAAAACAATAAAAGAGAATATGGCAGTGATGCTTTATTTCTCAGCACCGACTTGTAATGTCTGTCATGCACTCAAGCCAAAGCTGCTTGATGCGATAGAGAAGAATTTCAAAGAGTTTGAGATTATCACTGTCGATGTCTCCGTGGAACAGGATATCGCAGCACACTATAGTGTCTTCGCGATTCCGACGGTACTTATCTTTTTAGACGGTAGAGAGTTTGTAAGAAAATCTCGTCATATGTCCATCGATGAGGTCATAGCTGAGATAAAACGTCCGTATGAGATTATGACCTCATAAAGGCGATAAGTGCAGCTGTGATGGCAACATTGAGTGATTCAACCCCACGTTGCATTGGAATCTTGATGGAGTCATTACAGAGTGCAGCAACCTCTTTGCTCACTCCCTCACTCTCATTTCCAAGTACATAGATACTTCTCTTTTTCTCTTTTATACTGTAGATATCACTCTCTGCGTGAGAAGAGAGTGCGTAGATGTTAGCATCGTCAAGCTCACGCAGCAGATCTTCAAGTTTGTCACAAAAGTAGATAGGGAGTTTAAAAAGTGTTCCTGCACTGGCTTTTACGACCAAAGGGGAAATCTTTGCAGAGTTTTTCTTTGGAAGGATGATACCGTCAACATTTCCTGCAGCACAGCTTCGTATAATCATTCCAAGATTTTGTGGATTGTGAATGCCATCAAGAGCAATGAGCCGATAAGAGTCTAGTTTTTTTATCGTATCAGTACTTTGGTAACTTTTTGAAACTATGTCTATTGCTACGCCCTGGTCCTGTTTGGCATTTTTGGAAATGCGTGAGAGTGCATTTTTGTCATGTTTAGTGACTTCGATACCACGATTTTTTGCTAAGGTCAGTATCTTTTTAATGGAGCCGTCAGGTTTGTTTGAGTTTGCCAAATGAAGTTTGTGAATAGTTATGCTCTCATCTTGCAGCATCTCAATGACAACATTTCTGCCATAGAGTGTAATGACTTTTTCAAAAAAAGCCTTTTTATCTTTATACTCTTGTGAATCACTCATCTTTTACTCCACTATATTGAAAACTATTTCAGTTTTGTTTTTTGTCTTTTTAATCTCATGGACACTCAGCCCTTCTATCTCAAGGCTGTTAAACTCCTCAAGTGATGTGATATTGGCACGTGCTACCTCACGCAGGACTATGCCTCGATACGCTTTTGCCCAGTGAGAAACTGTTTTACCATTCTTTAAAAACTTGAGTGTCGTGTAGGGTTTTGTCACTTTGTAAAACTTGTCATAATATCCTGCGCGCAGGTCTAAAATATCATGCTCACTCAAGTAGAGGTCAAGTTGGTAGGAAAAACGCTCTTTGTAAAACTTCTCAGGAGCAATTTCTCCAATAGAGTTTCCCTGTTTCACTTTATAGTTCGCAATGGTGTCGCCTCCAAGGAGCGGTCCGTAGAGGTTTGAAAATATAAGTGTATGCTCACGCAGGTATGCCTGCGTGAGGCTATCTTGCTCACTGTATTTGAGATAGTCATAAGCCACACCGGCATAACGCTTTATGGCATGCATAAGCGGTGAGTTGAAAATATCTACAATATAAGGCTCACACTCAGAGAACTTTTTAAATCCAAAGAGTTTTTTTATAGCCTCTTCATCACCTGATAGAACTATATCATTGTATGCTTTTAAGATCTCGTCTCTTGCATGTGTCGCTCCAAAGAGCTCTTTAGGAGTTTCATTACCCCCTGCATTTTTTCCTTCTGATGGTGAAAAAAGTATTTTTAACATTATAGTTTTTTGTCCTCAGTAAATTTTTATCTAATTATATCTACATAATGGTATAATGTTTGCAAATGATTCAAGAAGTGTGTATGAAAAACGAGAAAAGTATTCAAGTATTGGGAGCATTTGGGACAAAGGCCAAAGGCTTTGGTACGACATCATTTTTAGTGAATCCGACCACTGCAATAGATGCGGGGAATTTACTCGATGCTTTAGAAGAGCGCTCTATAGAGATAGAAAATATTTACTTGACACACTCACACCTCGATCACATTGTCGATATCGCTTACATATTGGACAACTACTTTAGCCTTCGCACAAAAACACTCAATATCATGGGTTTACCTGAAACGATTGAAGCTGTAAAAGAGAGCTTTTTAAACGATACAATCTGGCCTGATTTCTCTACTATCAAACTCTATGGAAAAGATGAGATGGTTATCAAATACACTGAGATAAAAGAGGGAGAAGTATACCAGATTTCAGAAGATGAAACAATTACACCTTTTTTGACAGACCATACAGTGGCAAGTTGCGGATATATCTATACAAAAGAGAACAACTCTATTATGATTACAGCAGATACCTATTCTTTAGAGAATGTGCAAAAAATCATAGAGAATGATAAATGTATAACGAGCCTGATTCTGGAGTGCTCTTTTTCAAATAATATGAAAGAACTCGCTATTGAGAGTAAACATCTTACTTCTGAGCTGCTTTTTGAACAACTCAATAAGTTCCAAAGAGATGATTTTTCACTCTATATCAATCATATAAAACCGACATATCGAGAAAAAATCTACAGTGAGATAGAAGATTTCAAAGGAAAATGGAAGCCAAAAGTTTTAAATGATAAAGATTTTATAACTTTTTAGCAAAAACTCTTGACATTGAAAATATTTTGCACTATAATTCTGGCTCAAATTCGATGCCGACATAGCTCAGTTGGCTAGAGCAGCTGATTTGTAATCAGCAGGCCCGGGGTTCAAATCCTCGTGTCGGCACCATTGAATTTTGAATATTAGAAACAGTGTTAGACCAGAATATGATACAGTAAGTATCACGGATGGTGGGATAGTCAAGTGGCCAACGACGGCAGACTGTAAATCTGCTCCCTATGGGTTCAGAGGTTCGACTCCTCTTCCCACCACCACTCAAAGAAAAACACGCGGGTGTAACTCAGTGGCTAGAGTTCCTGCCTTCCAAGCAGGCTGTCGAGGGTTCGAATCCCTTCACCCGCTCCACTTTGATTCTGGAAGCTGAAGTATAATTTCACCTTACTTCATAATGACTATATATTATTTATACAAATATCTATATAGCAAAAAATCTAATCACATTTACTAATATTTTATTATATGTAAAGAATCATGCAATGATTTCTTGAGTTTGATAATAACTGTGCTTATGTGGCTCAGTGGTAGAGCACTTCCTTGGTAAGGAAGAGGTCGTGGGTTCAATTCCCATCATAAGCTCCATCACGAAACTATTTAACAAATTTAAGAAATAATTGAATGATTTTTGGATATAATTCCATTTCAATTCACAAATTAAGGTCGGAGGACACTATGGCAAAAGAAAAGTTTGAACGTACTAAACCGCATGTTAACATCGGTACAATCGGTCACGTTGACCACGGTAAAACAACACTAACAGCAGCTATTACTGCAGTACTTGCAGTTAAAAATGAAGCACAGTTTATGGATTATGATCAAATCGATAATGCTCCAGAAGAGAGAGAGCGTGGTATTACTATCGCTACTTCACACGTAGAGTATGAAACTGACAAACGTCACTATGCACATGTTGACTGTCCAGGTCACGCGGATTATGTTAAAAACATGATTACTGGTGCTGCACAAATGGATGGTGCTATTCTTGTTGTATCTGCAGCGGATGGTCCAATGCCACAAACTCGTGAGCATATTCTTCTTTCTAAGCAAGTAGGTGTACCATACATCGTTGTTTTCATGAACAAAGAAGATATGGTTGATGATGAAGAGCTTTTAGAGCTTGTTGAGATGGAAATTCGTGAACTTCTTGATCAATACGAATTCCCGGGTGATGATACACCAATTACTGCAGGTTCTGCATTAAAAGCACTTGAAGAAGCAAAAACTGGTACTTTAGGTGAGTGGTCTGATAAGATTATTGCACTTATGGATACTGTAGATGAGTACATTCCTGAGCCAGAGCGTGAAACTGATAAAGATTTCTTAATGCCAGTTGAAGATGTGTTCTCAATCTCTGGTCGTGGTACAGTTGTTACTGGACGTATCGAGCGTGGTATTGTTAAAGTAGGTGACGAAGTTGAAATCGTAGGTATCAAAGATACTCAAAAAACTACTGTAACTGGTGTTGAAATGTTCCGTAAAGAGATGGAGCAAGGTGAAGCTGGTGATAACTGTGGTATCCTTATTCGTGGTATCGCTAAAGACGAAGTGGAGCGTGGTCAAGTTCTTTGTAAGCCAGGTTCAATCACACCACACACTAAATTTACTGCTGAAATCTACGTATTAAGTAAAGACGAAGGTGGTCGTCATACTCCATTCTTCAATGGTTACCGTCCACAGTTCTACGTACGTACAACAGATGTAACAGGTGCAATCACTTTACCAGAAGGTACTGAGATGGTTATGCCAGGTGATAACGTAAGCATCACTGCTGAGTTAATTCACCCAATTGCAATGGAAAAAGGTACTAAGTTCGCTATCCGTGAGGGTGGACGTACTGTTGGTGCTGGTGTTGTTGCAGAGATTCTTGAGTAGTTTGGATTTTTCCAAACTGCCCAAATCCTTCTAAAGGTAAACAATAATGAGAGAAGCAATTCACTTAGGTTGTGAGAAGTGTACAAGACGTAACTACCACACAACTAAAAATAAAAAAACTCATACTGAAAAATTTTCAGTAAGAAAATATTGTAAATTCTGTAAAGAACATACAATGCACAAAGAGATGAAACTGTAAGGTTTCTTCTAAATTAAGGCACTGGTGCCGCGGGCTTCCTGCCGAAGGAAACCAAGCGTTAGCGTAGATGGCGGAATTATTTCCGACATCGTCACTATTTAGTAGGGGTGCCCTAAATTTTTTACAAAAATTTAGGCGTGTAGCTCCAATGGTAGAGCACCGGATTCCAAATCCGGGTGTTGGGGGTTCGAGTCCCTCCACGCCTGCCACCCATTTATTATTAGTAGAGCTTGAGAGCTTTATTTATAATAAATGACATTTTAAGTATAATGGAAAGAATTCATGGAATTAAGTAAACACATTCGCAATGCAAAACTAGAGTTAAGTAAAGTTATCTTTCCTACAAAAGGTCAGGTAAAACAAGCATATATCGCTGTAATTATTGTTGTATCGGCAGTAGCAGCATTTTTGGCTTTGGTTGACCTTTTAATGTCATCAATAATGTCAGCGATTTTAGGTTAAGGAGAAAGTTATGGCACATCAATGGTACTCAATCCAAACCTATGGAAGTGACAGAGCAGTTAGAGATGCAATCTTTAATATGATTGAAGAGTATGGTCTTCAAGACAAAATTACAGATGTAATTGTTCCAACAGAAGATGTTATCGAAGTAAAAGATGGCAAGAAAAAAGTAAGTGAGCGTTCACTCTATTCTGGGTATGTATTTGCAAGAATCGATCTAGATACTGAGATTCAGCACATGATTCAATCGATTCCAAAAGTATCTGGATTTATTGGCGAGGCAAATGTGCCAACACCTTTAAGTGAACATGATATCAATGTTATACTTGATCGTGTAAATAATCGTGCAGCACCAAAACCAAAAGTATTTTTTGACAACGGTGAAACTGTTCGTATTATTGACGGACCGTTTGCAAACTTTACGGCAACTGTAGATGAGTACGATTTAGAACATGGTACTCTCAAACTCAATGTATCAATTTTCGGAAGAGCTACTCCTGTAGATATCTCTTATACGCAAGTTGAGAAAATCATATAATTTAAATTCATAAAAAGGAAACAAAATGGCAAAAAAAGTCATGGACTATATCAAGCTACAAATTGAAGCTGGTAAAGCAAACCCTGCTCCACCAGTAGGACCGGCACTTGGACAACGTGGTGTTAACATCATGGAATTCTGTAAGGCGTTTAATGAAAAAACAAAAGATAAAATGGGATTCAAAGTTCCTGTTGTTATCACTGTTTACAATGACAGAAGTTTTTCATTTGTTACAAAACAACCACCAGCATCTGAGCTTTTAATGAAAGCAGCAGGTCTTAAAAAAGGTACAGATAATCCTCTTAAAAACAAAGTTGGATCAATCACACGTGCACAATTAATGGAAGTTGTTGAAGCAAAAATCGAAGATTTAAACACTGATGATAAAGAGATGGCTGCTAACACTTTAGCTGGTTCAGCTCGTTCAATCGGTATCGAAATCAAAGACTAATTATAGTCAAAAATCATCGACCACAATGATTTAAAACTCTGTGGCAGAATTATTATGGAGAATTTGTTATGAGCAAAAGATATAAACAATTATTAGAAAAAATTGATAATACAAAATCTTACAGTGTTGAAGAAGCTACTTCTACTGTTAAAGATTTAAAAAGTGCAAAGTTTGACGAAACTGTTGAAATTGCTATGAATTTAAATGTAGATCCGCGTCACGCTGACCAAATGGTTCGTGGTGCAGTTGTACTTCCACACGGAACTGGTAAAACTGTTCGTGTTGCTGTATTTGCAAAAGGTGCTAAAGCTGATGAAGCAAAAGCTGCTGGTGCTGACATCGTTGGTACTGATGACTTAGTTGCACAAATCAAAGAAGGAATCTTTGATTTTGATGTTGTTGTTGCTGCACCAGACTGTATGGGACTTGTTGGTCAAATCGGTCGTATTCTTGGGCCAAAAGGTTTAATGCCTAACCCTAAAACTGGTACTGTAACTCCAGATGTTGCTACTGCTGTTAACAATGTTAAAGGTGGTCAAGTTAACTTTAGAGTTGACAAAAAAGGTAATATCCATGCAGGTATTGGTAAAGCTAGCTTTGATGCTGCACAAATCAAAGCGAACCTTGAGAGCTTTGTTGTTGCAATTAACAAACAAAAGCCAGCTTCAGCAAAAGGTCGTTACATCAAAAATGCTGCACTCTCTTTAACTATGAGTCCAGCTGTTAAACTTGATGTAGTTGAGTTAGCTGACATCAAATAATTTTCCACCCTTATGGGTGTGAAAGTTTTTATTTTGAGATAGTCTTATCTCAGAGTAAAGATTTTCATTTTTGTGGGAATCTGGATAACTTGGACTAAAGATAGATGGGGGCATCTACCGAGTTGGTAGTGAGCTTAATCGTTACCTTTCACCCCTCTTGAAGTTATGTCTGGAAAGGAGAACTAAATGCTTAAGTCAAAAAAAGCTGAAGTAATTGATCAATTAACTACTTCATTTGCTGACACAACTGCAGTTGTTATCTGTGACTATAAAGGTTTGACAGTAGGTCAACTAGAAGAGTTACGTAAAGCTGCACGTGCAAAAGACACAAGTGTTCAGGTTGTTAAAAATACTTTAGCAACAATCGCACTAAACAATGCTGGCATGAGTGGTGTTGAGATCAAAGATACAAATATTTTCATTTGGTCTGATGATGTTATCAACGCTGCTAAAATTGCTGCTGATTTTGCTAAAACAAATGATAAGTTTGTCATTAAAGCTGGTTACTTAGATAAAGAACCTGCAGACGTAGCTAAAATCGAAGCGTTCGCTAAACTTCCTGGTCGTGATGAGCTACTTGGTATGCTTGCTGCAACTTGGATGGCACCAATTACAAATCTTGCAATTGGTATCGATGCACTACGTAAGAAAAAAGAAGAAGAGGAAGCTTAATAGCTGACTCTAATGTGGCATAGGTCACAAAAATTAAAAATATAAAAATAAAACAAGGAGCTATAATATGGCTGTAACTAAAGAAGACGTATTAGAATTTATTTCTGGTTTATCTGTTCTTGAGCTTTCTGAGCTTGTAAAAGAATTCGAAGAAAAATTTGGTGTATCTGCACAACCTGTTGCTGTTGCTGGTGTTGCTGGTGACGCTGGTGCTGCTGCTGGCGCTGAGAAAACTGAATTTGATGTAGTACTTACTGATGCTGGTGCTAAGAAAATCGGTGTTATTAAAGCTGTTCGTGCTCTTACTGGTCTTGGACTTAAAGAAGCAAAAGAAGCATGTGAAGCATTACCATCTACAATCAAAGAGGGTGTAGATAAAGAGACTGCTGAAGAAGCTAAAGCTGCTTTAGAAGAAGCTGGTGCTACAGTAGAAGTTAAGTAATTTCACTTAACAATTTGTGAGGGCTTTGCCCCTCCATCTTTGGGCGCTTTAGCGAAGAGAGAAGACTCTCCTCGCTAAAGTGCCCTTATGTCGTTTATAAGCACTGTAAAAATCTCTTGATTTCCAAGAGTACTTAAAATCTATCTGGTGACGACTAGATACGATATGCTTGAGATATTCAAGCCCCTAATTAACAACTTATCGAGGTAGCCTATGTTAAACACTTTATATTCCGGAAACCGTCTTCGTGTAGACTTCTCTAAAACTCCTCAAGAAATTGAAGTACCAAATTTACTCCAACTCCAACAAAGTTCATATGAAACATTTTTAATGTTAGACAAAAAAGATAGAACTGCTAGTGGAATTGAGAAAGTATTTCAATCAGTATTCCCTATTCATGATGCGCAAAACAGATTGACTGTTGAGTACATCGGTTCAGAGGTAACAAACCCTAAATATACTGTTCGTGAGTGTATGGAGAGAGGTCTTACATATGCTGTAAGCCTTAGAATGAAAACACGTCTTGTACTTTGGGACAGAGACGAAAACACTAAAGAGAAACTTGGTGTAAAAGATATCAAAGAACAATCAATCTTTGTTCGTGATATTCCACTTATGACAGATAGAACTTCTTTTATCATCAATGGTGTAGAGCGTGTTGTTGTAAATCAGCTTCACCGTTCACCTGGTGTAATCTTTAAAGAAGAAGAGTCAACTACTGCTGGAAACAAACTTATCTATACAGGTCAGATTATTCCAGACCGTGGTTCATGGTTGTACTTTGAGTATGATCCAAAAGATATTCTTTATATGAGAATCAACAAGCGTCGTAAAGTTCCTGTAACTATTATGTTCCGTGCTCTTGGTTACTCAAAACAAGATATCTTAAAACTTTTCTATCCTATTCAGACAATTAAGATTGATGAGAACCAATTCTTAATGGATTTCAATCCAAAAGATTATGCAGCACGTCTGACATATGATCTTATGGATGCAGATGGTAAAGTTCTTGTTGCATCTGGAAAAAGACTCTCTGCGAAAAAAGCACAAAAATTCATCGATGATGGACTTAAAGAAGTTCAGTATCCTTTAGAAATTCTACTTGATCGTTATCTTGCAGAGCCTATCATTGACCCTGAGACTGGTGAAGTTCTTTTTGATACGATGACACACATTGATGAGTCAAAACTCAAAAAGATGGCTGAAATCGGTGTAAGTGAATTCAAAATCGCCAATGATTTGGCAGAAGGTGTTGATAGCTCAATCATCAATGCATTCAATGCTGACGCAGATTCATTGAAACTTCTCAAACAAACGGAAGAGATTGAAGATGAGAATGATTTAGCTGCGATTCGTATCTACAAAGTTATGCGTCCAGGTGAGCCGGTAACAAAAGAAGCTGCGAAAATTTTCGTAAATCAGCTTTTCTTTGACCCAGAACGTTATGACCTTACGCAAGTTGGTCGTATGAAGATGAATCACAAACTTGGAATGAACATTCCTGAGTATGTAACAGTACTTACGCATGAAGATATCATCGAGTCTGTAAAATATGTTATCAAAGTTAAAAATGGTCAAGGTCATATCGATGATAGAGATCACTTAGGTAACAGACGTATCCGTTCAATCGGTGAGCTTTTAGGAAATGAGTTACACAACGGTCTTGTGAAAATGCAAAAAGCGATTCGTGACAAGCTCTCTACTATGAGTGGTCCAATGAATGAGCTTATGCCGCATGACTTAATCAACTCAAAAATGATTACATCGACTATCATGGAGTTCTTCTCAGGTGGACAACTTTCTCAGTTCATGGATCAAACGAATCCACTTTCTGAAGTTACACACAAACGTCGTCTTTCAGCTCTTGGAGAAGGTGGTCTTGTAAAAGAGCGTGCCGGATTTGAAGTGCGTGATGTTCACCCGACTCACTATGGTAGAATCTGTCCGATTGAGACTCCAGAGGGTCAAAACATTGGTCTTATCAATACTTTAGCAATGTATGCAAAAGTAAATGAGCATGGTTTCATTGAAGCACCATACAAAGTGATGAAAGATGGAAAAATAACAAATGAAGTTGTTTATCTGACTGCTACACAAGAAGAGGGCAAAATGATTGCTGCTGCTTCAAATAAACTTGATGAAAACGGTCAGTTTGTTGAAGATCTGATTGCAGTACGTCAAGATGGAGAGATTTTACTTCGTAAACCGGAAGATTGTGAATATGCAGACCTTTCATCACAAATGGTTGTTGGTGTTGCTGCTTCACTTATTCCGTTCCTTGAGCATGATGATGCCAACCGTGCACTTATGGGATCGAACATGCAGCGTCAAGCAGTGCCACTACTTCGTGCAAATGCACCAATGGTAGGAACAGGTGTTGAGAAGCTCGTTGCTCGTGATGCATGGGAGTGTGTAAAAGCAAAACGTGCCGGTAAGATTGAAAAAGTAGATGGAAAACATATCTACGTTATGGGTGAAGAAGATGGAGAGATTTTCATTGATTACTATCCATTACAAAAGAATCTTCGTACCAACCAAAACACATGTTTCACGCAAAAACCAATCGTAAATGTTGGTGATATCGTTGAAAAAGGTCAAATCATCGCTGATGGTCCAAATATGGACCAAGGTGAGCTTGCACTTGGTGTAAATGCTATGGTTGCTTTCATGCCTTGGAATGGTTATAACTTTGAGGATGCGATTGTAATTTCTGAGAGATTAATCCGTCAAGATGCATTTACTTCAGTTCACATCTATGAGAAAGAAGTAGAAGCACGTGAGCTGAAACACGGTGTAGAAGAGATTACTCGTGATATTCCTAATGTTCGTGATGATGAGCTTGCTCACTTAGATGAGTCAGGGATCGTTAAGATCGGTACAACTGTAAAAGGTGGAATGATTCTCGTTGGGAAAGTATCTCCAAAAGGTGAAGTAAAACCAACTCCAGAAGAGAGACTTTTACGTGCAATCTTCGGTGAGAAAGCAGGTCATGTTGTAAACAAATCACTCTACTGCCCACCATCTATGGAAGGTGTTGTAGTAGACATCAAAGTGTTCACGAAAAAAGGGTATGACAAAGACCCACGTGCACTCGAGCTTGAGAAAGAAGAGCGTGATTATTTAGAGCGTGAGCACTATGACAGACTTATCATGATTGATAAAGAAGAGATGCTTCGTGTAACAAAACTGCTTACACGTGAGCCTCTTCAAGCTGATATCAAAATCGGTGATACTGAGTATAAAGCCGGTGATGTGATCAATGGTGAAGATCTCAAAGAGGTAAACCGTTTTGCAATGAATGCAATTGTGAAGTCATTCTCACAAGAGATTCAAGATGAGTACACAAAAACGAAAAACCATTTCCAAAAGCAAAAGAGAATCTTCCGTGATGAGCACGAAGAGAAACTCTCTATTTTAGAAAAAGATGATATCTTACCAAATGGTGTAGTGAAGTATGTAAAAATCTATATCGCTACAAAACGTCACCTAAAAGTTGGTGATAAGATGGCAGGACGTCACGGAAATAAAGGTATTGTTTCTAACATTGTTCCTGAAGTTGATATGCCATATATGGAAGACGGACGTTCAGTAGATGTATGTCTGAATCCTCTAGGGGTTCCATCTCGTATGAATATCGGTCAGATTTTAGAGATGCACCTTGGTATGGCAGGACGTGAACTTGGTAACCAAATTCAAGAAGAGTTTGAGAAAAAACAAGCAGATTTCATTAAAAATCTAAGAGAGAAGATGATTACTATCGCTGATGTTGCAGGACTTATGAATGCATCTAAAGTTATCGGTGATATGGATGATGAGACTTTCTTAAAATATGCTCGTGACTGGGCAAAAGGTGTTAAATTTGCAACACCTATCTTTGAAGGTGTCAATGCTGGTGAATTTGAAAAGATTTATGAACTGGCAAAAATGGATGCAGATGGTAAAGTAGTACTATTTGACGGTAAAACTGGTGAGCAGATAAAAGAGCGTGTAAACGTTGGTTACATGTATATCTTAAAACTGCATCACTTGGTTGATGAGAAAATTCACGCGCGTTCAACTGGACCATACTCACTTGTTACACAACAACCAGTTGGTGGTAAAGCACTCTTTGGTGGTCAGAGATTTGGTGAGATGGAAGTTTGGGCACTTGAAGCATATGGTGCATCAGCAGTTCTTAAAGAGATGCTTACAATCAAATCGGATGATGTTGATGGACGTGTTCGTGCATACAAAGCACTTACTCGTGGTGAATTAGTACCAGCTTCTGGAATCCCAGAAACACTATTTGTATTAACGAAAGAGTTGCAAGCGCTTGCATTAGATGTAGAGATTATGGATGAGGTGGAAGACGATGAGTAGATTAGTACCCGTAGAAGTAACAGAAGAGAACAGACCAAAAGATATTAAGCAACTGCAGTTTCGTTTGGCATCACCTGAAAAGGTACTTTCATGGAGTCATGGAGAAGTAAAAAAGCCAGAAACAATCAACTACCGTACGCTTAAACCTGAGCGTGACGGTCTATTTTGTGCAAAAATTTTCGGACCTGTAAGAGATTATGAGTGTCTTTGTGGTAAATACAAAAAGATGCGTTACAAAGGTGTTGTATGTGAGAAATGTGGTGTTGAAGTAACATCTACGAAAGTTCGTCGTACTCGTATGGGTCACATCGAGCTTGTAACTCCTGTAGCACACATTTGGTATGTTAGTTCATTACCATCTCGTATCGGTACACTTCTTGGTATCAAGATGAAAGATTTAGAGCGTGTACTTTATTATGAAGCATACATTGTTGAAGAGGGTGGTGAGGCATACTATGATGCTGAAGCAAAAACTCCTGTTCTTAAATATGATGTTTTAAATGAAGAGCAGTACAGAACACTTGTTCAGAGATTTGGTGAATTAGGATTTAAAGCTCGTATGGGTGGTGAGGTTATTCGTGACCTTCTTGACTCAATCGATTTGGTTGATCTTTTTACACATCTTAAAGAGGCTATCGGTGAAACAAAATCAGAAGCAAAAAGAAAAACTATCAATAAACGCCTCAAAGTTATTGAGTCTTTCTTAAATTCAGGAAACAATCCTGCATGGATGATGCTGACGATTTTGCCGGTTCTTCCACCAGATCTACGTCCACTTGTTTCACTTGACGGTGGTAAATTCGCGGTTTCTGATGTAAATGACCTTTATCGTCGTGTTATCAACCGTAACCAGCGTCTAAAACGTCTTGTAGAGCTTGAAGCACCAGAGATTATTGTAAGAAATGAGAAGCGTATGCTTCAAGAGTCTGTAGATGCACTTTTTGACAATGGTCGTCGTGCAAATGCAGTAAAAGGTGCGAACAAACGTCCACTGAAATCACTTTCTGAGATTATCAAAGGAAAGCAAGGGCGTTTCCGTCAAAATCTTCTTGGTAAACGTGTTGACTTCTCTGGACGTTCTGTAATCGTTGTTGGTCCGGACTTACGTATGGATGAGTGTGGTCTTCCGAAGAAGATGGCACTTGAACTCTTTAAGCCGCATTTGATTGCAAAACTAGAAGAGAAAGGTTATGCAACAACTGTTAAAGCTGCGAAGAAGATGATTGAAGACAAAACAAATGAAGTTTGGGAGTGTCTTGCTGAGATTGTTGATGGTTATCCAGTAATGCTTAACCGTGCACCGACACTGCATAAACTTTCTATTCAGGCATTCCACCCGAAACTCATCGATGGAAAAGCTATTCAGCTTCATCCACTTGTTTGTGCGGCGTTCAATGCTGACTTCGATGGTGACCAGATGGCTGTACACGTACCATTAAGTTCTGCTGCGATTGCAGAAGCGAAAGTACTGATGCTTGCATCTATGAATATCTTACTTCCTGCATCAGGTAAAGCGATTGCTACACCTTCACAGGATATGGTCCTTGGAATCTATTATATCTCTTTAGAGAAAAATGGAGTAAAAGGTTCAAACAAACTTTTTGCAAATGTTGATGAGATTCGTATTGCACTAGAACATGATGCACTTGATATTCACGCAAAAGTAAGAACTCGTGTTGATGGTCGTATCATTCATACAACTGTAGGTCGTCTTTTAATTAAAGCAATTCTTCCTGATTTTGTTCCGGCTGAACTTTGGAACAGAGTTATGAAGAAAAAAGCGATTAACGAAGTTGTTGATTATGTTCAAAAGCATGGTGGTATTGGTGTTACTGCATCATTCCTTGACAGACTGAAAGATTTAGGTTTCAAACATGCGACAGAAGCAGGTGTATCGATCTCTGCTGATGACATCCGTGTTCCTGATATGAAAGCTGGGAAAATTACAGAGTCTAAAAACAGAGTAATTGAGATCCAAAAGCAATTTGAAGCAGGTCTTTTAACAGAACAAGAGAGATACAATAAAATTATCGATGTTTGGACAGATACAAACAATACACTAGCATCAGAGATGATGGATTTGGTACAAAACGACAAAGACGGATTTAACTCTATTCACATGATGGCAGACTCTGGGGCTCGTGGTTCTGCGGCACAGATTCGTCAGCTTGCAGGTATGAGGGGTCTAATGGCTAAACCTTCTGGAGAGATTATTGAGACACCGATTATCTCAAACTTTAAAGAGGGTCTAAACGTTATTGAGTACTTTATTTCAACTCACGGTGCACGTAAAGGTCTTGCCGATACAGCACTTAAAACGGCAAATGCGGGTTACCTTACTCGTAAGCTTGTTGATGTTGCACAAAATGTGAAAATTGTTGAGCATGATTGTCATACACATGAAGGTATTGAAATCTCTGATATTTCAGATCAAAATACTCTGATTGAGTCTTTAGAAGACAGACTAAACGGTCGTGTACTTGCTGATGATGTAATCGATCCAATCTCAAATGAGATTCTTTATGCTGAGGGTACACTGCTTGATGAAGTATCTGCAAAAGTTATCGCAGAGGCTGGAATCAAGACAGCACACATTAGAACACCAACAACATGTAAAAGTGAAGATGGTATCTGTGCACTTTGTTATGGTGTCAACCTTGCAACAGGCCATATTGTTCGTCCTGGTGAAGCAGTTGGAATTATTGCTGCTCAATCAATCGGTGAGCCGGGTACGCAGCTGACACTTCGTACATTCCACGTTGGGGGAACTGCATCAAGTACAGCACAAGAGCGTCAGGTTATTGCAGAAAAAGAAGGTTTCATTCGTTACTATAACCTTAAAACGTACAGAAACAAAGAGGGCAAAAACATTGTGGCTAACCGCCGTAATGCAGCTGTTTTACTTGTTGAGCCTAAGATCAAAGCACCGTTTGCAGGTACTGTAGAGATTCAAACGATTCACGATGAAGTTATCATCAGTGTAACATCTGGAGATGATACAGTAAGATATGCATTACGTAAAAATGAGATTGCAAAACCAAATGAACTTGCAGGTGTATCTGGACAGATTGAAGGAAAATATTACTTCCCATATGAAAATGGTACAAAAGTAGAAGCAGAAGATTCTATTGTTGAGACTATTAAAGATGGTTGGAATGTACCTTCACGTATTCCATATGCGTCAGAGCTTTTAGTTGACAATGGTGCTCCAGTAACACAAAAAATCTTTGCTAAAGAAGAGGGTACTGTGAAGTACTTCTTACTTAAAGGTGATTATTTAGAGAGATTTGAAGGTCTTAAATCTGGATACGAAGTAGTTGAAAAAGGTCTTTTTGCAGCTATTATTGACTCAAATAACCGTGAAGCAGTACGTCACTACATCGCTCGTGGCTCTGTTATTGTTACAGATGATGATGAAGCTGTTGATACGCAAACATTAATCGCAAAACCATCATCAGATGAATCAGTTGTGATTGCAGAATGGGATCCGTACTCAAATCCAATTATCTCTGAAGCAAACGGTGTTGTTAAATATGAAGATATCATTGTTGGAACAACGGCATCTGAGCAGTTAGATGAGCTTACTGGTAAGACACGTCTTATGATCAATGACCATATCTCTTCAGAATACAAGCCGACAATCGTGCTTGCAACTGAAGATGGTGAACTGTTACGTTATGCGATTGAGCCAAAGTCATCTATCTTTGTTGCAGATGGTGCAGAGGTGAAAATTGCTGATATCTTGGCAAAAACACCAAAAGCATTACAAAAATCATCAGATATTACAGGGGGTCTTCCACGTGTATCTGAACTTTTTGAAGGTCGTCGTCCAAAAGCAACAGCACTTATCTCTGAGATTGATGGTGTTGTGAGCTTTGGTAAACCACTACGTGGAAAAGTAAGAATCGTTGTAAGCAATGCTGATAACGGTATCATCAAAGAGTATTTTGTAGATAAATCTCATGAGCCTGTTGTAAATCCTGGTGACTTCGTTCACGCTGGTGAGAGACTTACTACTGGTATTATCTCGTCACATGAACTTTTACGTATCATGGGTGTCAAAGCACTCTATAACTACCTTGTATCTGAAGTACAGCAAGTTTATCGTTCTCAAGGGGTTAACATTGCTGATAAACACATCGAGGTTATCTTTACACAGATGTTACGTCAAGTAAAAATCGTAAAATCTGGTGATACGAAATTCATCGAAGGTGATTTGGTTTCTAAAACGAAATTTGCTCAAGAGAATGAAAAAATCATGCGTCTTGGTGGTCGTCCTGCGATTGCTGAACCATTCTTGGTTGGTATCACACGTGCTGCAGTATCAGCTGATAGTATTATCTCTGCTGCATCATTCCAAGATACGACTAAAGTTTTAACTGAAGCTGCAGTTTCAGCAAAAGTTGATAACTTAGAGAACTTAAAAGAGAATGTTATTATCGGTAGAACGATTCCAGTTGGTACTGGTATCTATAAAGATCAAACAGTTATCTTTGAAGAGCAAGAGGATTAATCCTCTGCTTCTCACGCAAACACTTCTTCACAAAACAAACTCATTTCTTTAATTCCTTCTTAAAATAAGCTTACTTTAAATAGATTTTCTGTATTATTCCGTGTCTATAATTCTCTAAAATTTATCATGAATTTTAGGAATTACATTCTACTGGAAAAAATTAAGTAAAGGAATTGTATGCCTACAATCAATCAATTGATTCGTAAAGAGCGTAAAAAAGTAGTTAAGAAATCAAAATCTGCTGCTTTAAAAGCTTGTCCACAGCGTCGTGGTGTATGTACTCGTGTTTATACAACTACACCTAAAAAACCTAACTCGGCTTTAAGAAAAGTTGCAAAAGTTAGATTAACTTCAGGATTTGAGGTTATTTCATATATCGGTGGTGAGGGTCACAACCTTCAAGAACACTCTATCGTACTTGTACGTGGTGGTAGGGTAAAAGATTTACCTGGTGTTAAGTATCACATCGTTCGTGGTGCACTTGATACAGCTGGTGTTGCTAACCGTATGGTTGCTCGTTCTAAATACGGAACTAAGAAGCCTAAAAAATAATCTGAGATTATTTTTTTAACAACAATATATATTCAAAGATAGCTACAGGGCTTACACGATTAATTTTACGTAAGTTTTGAGTAAATTTGAAAAAATTGAAGACAAGGAAAACAAATGAGAAGAAGAAAAGCTCCCGTTCGTGAAATTATGCCGGATCCAATTTATGGAAGCAAAGTTTTAACGAAATTTATTAACAAGATTATGTTAGATGGTAAAAAATCTGTTGCAGAAAAAATCATCTACAGTGCTATGGATATCATTAGCTCACGTGGTGAGAAAAGTGGTATTGAAACATTTAATGAAGCTATTGAGAATGTTAAACCGATTATTGAGGTAAAAAGTCGCCGTGTTGGTGGTGCTACTTATCAAGTTCCAGTAGAAGTACGCCCAGTACGTCAGCAATCACTAGCTATTAGATGGTTAGTAGATGCAGCACGTAAAAGAAATGAAAGAACTATGGCTGAGAGATTGGCTAATGAGTTTATGGATGCAGCAACTGATAAAGGTGCAGCGTTCAAGAAAAAAGAAGATACATATAAAATGGCAGAAGCTAATAAAGCGTTTGCTCATTATAGATGGTAATAGGAAATTAATATGCCAAGAAGTCATAAATTAGAAGATGTAAGAAACATCGGTATTGCTGCTCACATTGATGCAGGTAAAACAACAACAACAGAGAGAATTCTTTTCTATACTGGTGTTGAGCACAAAATCGGTGAGGTTCATGATGGTGCTGCTACTATGGACTGGATGGAGCAAGAGCAAGAGCGTGGTATTACAATTACTTCTGCTGCAACTACTTGTGAATGGCAAGGGAAACAGATTAACATTATTGATACTCCGGGACACGTTGACTTTACTATTGAAGTTGAGCGTTCTATGCGTGTACTTGATGGTGCTGTTTCTGTTTTCTGTGCTGTTGGTGGGGTTCAACCACAATCTGAGACTGTATGGAGACAACGTAACCGTTATAAAGTTCCTTCAATTGTTTTCGTTAACAAAATGGACAGAACGGGTGCAGATTTCTATGAAGTAGAGAAGCAAATTCGTGAGCGTCTTAAAGGTAATCCAATGCCTTTCCAACTGCCAATCGGTGCAGAAGACAAGTTCGAAGGTGTAATTGATCTTGTAAAAATGAAAGAGATTGTTTGGGATGAAGATGCAGCAATGGGTTCTGCATACCACGAACAAGATATCCGTCCAGAGCTTCAAGAGATTGCTGACGAGTATAGAGAAAAAATGCTTGAAACACTTTCTGAAGTTGATGGTAATGACGAATTTGCAATGAAGTTCTTAGAAGGTGAGGAGATCACTGAAGATGAGATCAAAGCTGCAATCAAAGCTGCAACACTTGGTATGGCAATCGTTCCAATGACTCCAGGTACTGCATTTAAGAACAAAGGTGTTCAGACACTTCTTGATGCTGTTGTAGATTATTTACCTTCACCAGTTGAGGCAGAGCCTATTACTGGTACTATGATGGATGATGAAACAAAAGAAGTTGTTGTAGAATCTACAGACAACGGACCATTTGCTTCACTTGCATTTAAAATTATGACTGACCCATTTGTTGGACAGCTTACATTTATCCGTGTTTACCGTGGATCTTTAGAGTCAGGTTCTTATGTTCACAACTCTACAAAAGATAAAAAAGAGCGTATTGGTCGTATCATGAAAATGCATGCTATCAAGCGTGAAGAGGTAAAAGAGATCTACGCTGGTGAAATCGGTGCGGTTGTTGGTCTTAAAAACACAACGACTGGTGATACTCTTTGTGATCCAGAAGAAAAAGTTGTACTTGAAAGAATGGATTTCCCGGATCCGGTTATCTCTGTTGCGGTTGAACCAAAAACAAAAGCTGACCAAGAGAAAATGGGTATCGCACTTTCTAAACTTGCTGCAGAAGATCCATCTTTTAGAGTTCACACTGATGAAGAGACTGGTCAAACAATTATCTCTGGTATGGGTGAGTTACACCTTGAAATCATCGTTGACCGTATGAAACGTGAGTTCAAAGTTGAAGCAGAAGTTGGTGCTCCACAGGTTTCTTACCGTGAAGCGATTCGTGATGAAGTTGATGAAAACTACAAATATGCGAAACAATCTGGTGGACGTGGACAGTATGGTCACGTTGTATTCAAAATGAAACCTGCTGAAGCTGGTGCTGGACTTGTTTTCCATAACGATATCAAAGGTGGGGCGATTCCAAGAGAATACATTCCTGCAGTTGAAAAAGGTTTCGAAGAAGCTATGCAGGGTGGTGTACTTGCCGGTTATCCAATCGAAGATGTTGAGATCAGTCTTTATGATGGTACTTACCATGATGTCGATTCAAATGAAATGGCATTTAAACTTGCTGCTTCAATGGGATTCAAAGAAGCTGCTAAAAAAGCAAATCCTGCGATTTTAGAGCCGATTATGAAAGTTGAAGTTGAAGTTCCTGAAGAGTATATGGGTGATGTTATCGGTGACCTTAACCGTCGTCGTGGACAAGTTAACAACATGAGTGACCGTGCTGGTAACAAAATTGTTGATGCTTTCGTTCCATTATCTGAAATGTTTGGTTATTCTACTGACCTTCGTTCAAATACTCAAGGACGTGCAACATACTCTATGGAGTTCGATCACTACGAAGAAGTTCCAAGAAATGTTGCTGAAGAGATTATCAAAAAACGTAACGGGTAATTTCTAAACCTCTTTTTATTTGCAACACTTTTGTATGAAAGTGTTGCAAACTTCATTCTTATTTAATAAAAAATAAAAAATTTGTTATAATTGCCTCAAAAAATATAGGTAAATTTTATGCGTAACTTTTTTATATTTCTACTACTGAGTACTCTTTTGTTAGCACAGAACCCGGTTGCTTTTGCCGCATTAGGTGATGTTATCTATAATAATGTCGATAAAATCGAAAAACTTAAAAATATTGATGAGTATAAAATCTACGATAAAAAGATAGATAAGTATGTAGAAGATGTAAAAAAAGCAAAAGAAGAGGGCTTTGCTTTAGAGACTGGTTCTAATGCTGTTTCAAAGAAAGCATACCTTAATAAGCTGCGTGAGCTTGTAAAAACAAATGACTTTTTTGTACGCTCGGTTGCAAGCTCATATGAAGCTGCAAAAAAACATGAAAAAAGCAGACTTTTCTCACAGATAATCAATACAGGTCTCCTTGATACCCAAGAGCGTAAAAAAGAGATAATTGACTACTACTTTGCACATCAGGAAGATATGAATGCAACAGGACTGATTCAAACATACCTAGATGAAGATGCAAAGTTAAGAGCAAAAAAAGAGGCACAGCAAAAAAGAATTATGTCGAAAAAAGAAAAAGAAGCTGAGCGTATTCGCCGTATCAGAGAAAATGACAAGCGTGAAAAAGAGCGTTTGGAGAAAAAACTCCAAGAAGAGCTAAAAAAGAAAAAAGAGGAAATCAGAGAGTATCAAAAAAAGGAACTCTCTAAAACCATTTAAAGGGCTCTTGCTCGTTTGGTCTGCCCTCTAGCGTGAGGTAAGGCTTATACTCTGCTTTATAGGCAAGTGATGGACACTCTTTTACATAGTAGCCTAAATAGATCCATTTTTTACCAGAGTTTTGTGCATATTTTATTTGATTGTACAAAGAGAGCTTACCAAGAGAGTACGATGCAAATTCCGGGTCATAATAAAAATAGATGGATGAGATTCCATCTTCTAAAATATCTATCAAATCAACTGCAATGAGTTTGTTTTCAAAGAAGTAGAGTACTTCATATCCAAAATCTTCATGTCCATTAACAAAAGAATTATAGTAATGATCAGGTGAGGTTTTATTATAATCCCATCCTTTTTTTTCATGCATATAAAGATGATATTTTTCAAAAATTTCCAGATGTTCATGAGAGAGTGTTGGTTTTTGAATGTAAACACGTAAATCTTTGGCTTTTCTCATCACTCGTCTTGCAGATTTTGAAAAGCTATAGTTCTCTACATCAATCTTAATACTTTTACACTCATCACACCCCTCACATATAGGTCGGAAGTACATTTTACCAAAACGTCGAAAGCCTCTTTCAATAAATTCTTGGCACGAGTGAGCTGAACAATTATCGATGACTTTGTAATGCATAGTCTGCTCTTTTCCTTCAAGGTATGAGCATTTATCACCCAGTAAAAATTCTTTAAGTAGATTCATACTCCGATTTTGACATAATAAAGTTTACACATAGCAAAAAAAGGAACGATAGTTTGGAATTTTTTAAAAAACATCAAAAAGAGATAATACGAGTAGTTGGAGCACTGTTGTTAATAGCTGGATTTGTGATAAACTTTTGGGTAACACCTCAAAAAGCAATGAGTGCAAATGAGATTGCTGCTGCAAACTTAGCACGTATGCAGGCAAATGTTGTCGGTAGTAATACTAAACAGGTCAAAAAGCAAGTGGATACTTCTCACATTTCAAAAGCACTTCAAGCTACACGAAAAAAGCAGATGAAGTATTTGACAATTTTTTCTATGATACTCGGAGCACTCTTTTTAGCATATAGTTTTTTAAAAAAGGAAGAGTCCTAAGAACGATTTGTCGCTATTAAGACACCTTCTATCATCTTGTCTATATCTCCATCAAGAATAGCGCTTACATTAGAGTAGGCTTCATTAGAACGTGTATCTTTGACCTGCTGGTAAGGCTGCATGACATACGAGCGAATCTGATGTCCCCAACCTATCTCACTCTTGGCAATGCCTGCCTCTTTGGCTTTTTGTTCTTCAAGTTCCAGCTCATAAAGACGTGATTTTAACATCTTCAGTGCTGTTGCTTTGTTCTTATGCTGAGATCTGTCATTTTGGCACTGTACAACTACGCCTGTAGGAATATGTGTGATACGAATAGCAGATTCGGTTTTATTAACATGCTGTCCACCAGCACCACTTGCACGGTAGGTATCAATACGGATATCTTTATCTTCGATAACAATATCAATATCATCATCGATTTCAGGTGAGACCATGACAGAACTAAATGAAGTATGACGTTTTGCATTGGAATCAAATGGAGATATGCGAACAAGTCTGTGGATGCCATTTTCCACTTTTAAGTATCCATAAGCATTCTCACCTTTGATAAGAATAGTAGCATCTTTAATGCCTGCCTCTTCTCCTGTCTGATAATCCAGTACTTCGACTTTAAAATCATGTCTTTCAGCCCAGCGTTTATACATACGAAGTAGCATTGCGGCCCAGTCTTGGCTCTCTGTTCCACCAGCTCCGGGATGGATAGACAAAATAGCATTATTGGCATCACTCTCACCGCTTAGTAGTACTTCTATCTCCATAGCACGAATCTGTTCTTCTAACTGTGGAGCATCATCATAAAGAGCCTGTAGAGACTCTTCATCATTCTCTTCTTTTGCCATCTCATAGAGCTCTTTGGCATCTTCTACAGCAGATTTTGCAATATTGTACTTTTCAAGTTTGCGTGAGAGCTGGGTTTTTTCTTTTTGAATCTTTGCGGCACGAGCTGCATCATTCCAAAATTCAGGATTGCTCTCTTGCTCTTCTATCTCACGCAGACGAGACTCGATTTTTTGTGGCTCTACAACATCTGTAATATTTTGCATCTTAGTTGTAATATTTTTTAAAAGTTCTGTATATTCGTAATTGTCCATGCTTAGCCTATATGAAAAAATCTCTGATATAATTGCACCATTATATTATATTGGGACTTAAAATGAAGACTATTTCCTCTGCATTGGAATTAAAAGCATATCTGAGAAATGAGAATAAAACCATAGGCTATGTACCAACTATGGGAGCACTCCATGAAGGGCATATCACACTTATCAAAGAGGCTAAAAAAAATAATGAAGTAGTTGTAGTCTCCATTTTTGTCAATCCTACACAGTTTTTAGCGGGAGAGGATTTAGATAAATATCCTCGTCGTGATGAAGCAGATAAAAAGATATGTGAGCTTGCAGGTGTTGATGTTTTGTTTATGCCGCAAGCTGATGAGCTCTATTTTGAAGATGAAGTAAAGATTGTCGCTCCAAATGTTAGAGGTTATCTGCTAGAGGGTGCAACACGTCCAGGACACTTCAGTGGAGTACTGCGTGTTGTGATGAAGCTTTTAAATATAGTAAACCCGACAAATGCTTACTTTGGAAAAAAAGATGCACAGCAACTCAACTTAATTGAGTTAATGATAAAACAGTACTTTATGGACGTGAATATTGTCCCGGTTGATACAGTAAGAGATGCAGATGGTCTTGCACTGAGTAGTAGAAATGTCTATCTCTCAAAAGAGCAGAGGCAAGAAGCACTCAAAATTCCAAAGTCACTCTATGAGGCTTCAAAAATGGTAAGTCGAGGCATAGTGAATGTCGCAGAGATTAAAGAGCAGATGCTAAAAATCTTAGAACCACTTGAGATAGGTTATGTTGCAATACTCTCACGTGAGTTTGAGCCAATTGATGAGGTTGTGATAGGGGAGAGCATTATACTCGTTGAGGCTTTAGTCGGCGATACACGCTTACTCGACAATATTTGGCTCTAAGTATCCTTCTTCTATCATAACATCGACTGCTTGTTTGAAAACAGGAACGGCAGTTTGGGCAGCGAACTGGCTCTTTTTTGGTTGGACAACGATAACACCGATTGTATAGTTGTGAGTTTTGTCATTGGCAAATCCGATAAAGGCAGTATTGTATTTTCTTACATATTTGCCTTTTTCAACAATATGTGCAGTACCGGTTTTACCACCAATTTCCAAACCAGGCGTGATGGCTTTTTTTCCTGTTCCTTTATTGACTGTTTTGATAAGGATTTTTTTCACTCTTTGGGCAGTAGCTCCTCGTAGGACCTGCTGTTCTTCAAAAGGTTCTATCTTTTTTTCTTGATGATATTCATCAATATAACCAGTGACAATCTGCGGTGTTACCATCTTCCCGTTATTGTTAAAGACACTGTATGCTCGCATTAACTGCATGAGATTTGAACGAATCCCATAACCGTATGCACATGTTGCTTTGTATATCTCATTTTCCAATCGTTTTGAAGATGGAATAAAGCCGACTTTTTCATAGATAAGATCAGGTGTGGACTTTTGTGCAAATCCAAACTTTTTAAGACCATTGTTAAACTCATATCCTGAGAGCTTTTGTGCAAGTTGTGCAATCCCAATGTTTGATGAGTAGACGATGACATTTTCAGCACTCAACCAATCAAATTTATGCTCATCTGTGATGACTTTTCTTCCCATCTTAAAACGACCGTTGTGGCCATTGACCAGATCATAAGGATTTACAAGTTTGTGTTCAAGCAGAAGAGAAAAAGTGATAGGCTTTAAAACACTTCCCGGTTCAAAACTATACTCAATCATTCCCGAGTTTAATGAAGGGTAGTCTTTTTTTCTAATTGACTTTGGAAGATATCTGTTTGAGCTAGCCATACTGTAAACTCTTCCTGTGTGTGAATCCATAATGGCTATCATAATCTCTTTTGCATTGAGTTCTATTTTCATAGTGTCAAGCAGTTTTTCTATACGAATCTGCAATGCGACAGGAATGCTTAACTTAATATCTAAACCATTTATCTTTGGTTTTGTAAAACTCTCTTTATTGAGGATGATGTAACCGTTTACATCACGTTTGCCACGTGAGAAACCATCTTGACGAGCAGCTAAATCAGCATCAAATCTTTTCTCTAGCCCTTTTACCCCTTTGATGGCCGTGTAACCGTTGTCTTCTACTTTGTGAGGATACCCGATAATCGGAGTAAGAAGATTGCCATAAGGGTATCTGCGACTCTCTCCACTCTCAATGATACTCAAACCATGAATGGAACGCAGTCCTGTTCGTGGGTTTTTCAGCTCTAGAAAAACTTTAAAACGGCGTAGCTCATAAGAGAGCTTTTTAAGGTACTGTGCCTGAATTTGAGGAATGTTGTAACTTAAAACTACTACACCTTTGCGACGCGAGAGACGTTTTTTAATGGCTTTTGATGTCATACCGGAGTAGATACTAAAGAGCTCTATAAAAAGTTCTCTTTTTTGTGGGTCAATATAACGGGTATCAACGACTGCTTTGTAGAGTTTTTTTGTTGTAGCTATATGGAAACCATCTGCAGAGATAACAGTGCCTCGCTGTGCACGTGAAGACTCTTTTGTATAGAGTGATGGAATATGACGGCTTTTGACAACAGTAAAAAGAATAACACTTAAAAATGCTATAAATGCTAAAGATATAAGAAGATAGAGAAGGAGAATTTTCTTTGATTTGTTTCGATTGACCATTAAGTTATTAGAGTTGTGTTCTACCTATCTCTTTGTATGCGCTCAGTGCTTTGTTTCTGATCTCTAGCATAAGTTTCATACTTGTTTCTGCTTTTCCAATCGCTAAAGCTGCTTGATGGAGGTCTTTTACCTGCCCCGTCGCTAAGTCTGCAATAGCCTGTTCACTCTCTTTTTGCATATCATTGACTTCATTGATAGCAGATTTGAGGTGCTCGGCAAAAGCTTCACCACCTGTTTTTGGTAAAGACTCTTTTTGTTTTAGTAAATCAGCAGTAGATGTTGATGAAATCTCATTTATATTACTCATGCTTTTCTCCATAAATTATTGCAGTAAAGATATCGCAGAATTTGCCATATCTTTTGCACTCTGAAATGCTGCAACGTTAGCTTGGTAAGAGCGGGTTGCTTCTACCAAATCGGCCATTTCCACAACAGGGTTAATGTTTGGATAGGCTACATAACCGTTCGCATCTGCATCAGGGTGGTTTGGTTCATACTTCATAAGTGGTTTTGCATCATCACGTACCACTTTATCAACTATAACACTCATTATAGCAGGATTTACCTTTTTGCCAAATTGATTTTCATCCAATGGATCTGAATATGCTGCACTTTTTGTTTTATCAGCCAACATATCATTATATACATCATTAAAGTTGATTGCTTTAAAGATGACCTCTTTACGACGATAGGGTCCACCTTCATCAGTACGTGTGGTTTGCGCATTGGCAATATTACTAGATATTGCATTTACTCGAACACGTTGCGCAGAGAGTCCATATCCGCTGATATCAAAACTGTTTAAAAAATCACTCATTAGTTAACCTTTGCAGAAGCGTCAATAACACTTGTAAAAATTGCTGAATCTTTTTTGTTTGCCATTACAAGGGCATTGAACATGATAGAGTTTTTACTCATCTCTGTTGTTTCAACATCCAAATCCACTGAGTTTCCGTCATTACGTGCCATATGTCCATCTCGGAAATATAATGTCGGTTGTAAAGCACTTCCTTCTTCTTTTGGTGTTAAATGTTTCGCATTCGTACGAGCCATTTTCAGTTGATGTGAGTTTTCTTTGTAAAGTTCATTTTTTTTAGCAATCAGTGCTTCTTCAAAACGAACATCACGCGGTTTATAATAAGGAGTATCTGCATTGGCAATATTAGATGCTATTATATCTTGACGAGCTGCACGATAGTCCATAGCCTGTGCTAAGAGACCATGTGTTTTAGAGATTTCAATACTCATAAATACTCCTTGTTGAGATGTAACACTAAACAAGCAATTTTTATTCCAATTATTAATTAATCGCTGTAACCTGAACAACTCTTTGGAACCCAGATTTTAATCTGGGCTATATGTGACTTTAAAGCCTAAAATACAAGGCTAAAATCTCACTTTCAAGAAGAATCAGTGCTTTTTTGTTGAATTAAATGTATCACAATATGGCGAGTTTTCGGTGAACTTAGATGAAGTTTACTACTTTTCAGGAAATATTAATAAAAATAGTCTCATAATAGTCTTTAAGATTACAAGAGTAGTCCAAATTTTTTAATTACAAGGAGTTCTTATGAAAAGAGCTGGTTTTACAATGATCGAATTGATCTTCGTTATCGTTATCTTAGGTATTTTAGCAGCAGTTGCTATTCCAAAACTTGCAGCAACACGTACTGATGCTGAGGTATCAAAAGGTGCTACAGAACTTGCAACAGCACTTTCTGATATTGGATCTTATTATACATCTCAGGGTACATTTGCCGCTTTAAGTACAATGACAAATGTTCAGTTTGATGATAATACAAAAGGGGCAAGTGATAGTGATGTTGCTAATTATGTAATAGGAAATGAAGATTGTGTTAAAATTACATTTAATAGTGTTGCAGATGGTAATCTGACAGTAGAGGATATAAATGGAACATCAACGGCAGCATGTACGGGCCTACAAAATGCAACAGCAGATCTTAAGGGGACACATATATTTGGTGGGTCAGGTGTAACTTATTAGAATAATTTCTTTCTTGTTCCCAAGCTCCTGCTTGGGAATATTTTTCTTTCCTTAAAATCCTCAAACTTCAAATTAAAATAATCTAAACCATGTTAATATAAAGAACTATTAAGTAAGGAAACTATATGAAAAATTATAAAAATGCATTTACGATGATAGAACTTGTCTTTGTTATAGTTATTTTAGGAATCTTAGCGGCTGTTGCTATTCCAAAGTTAATAGCAACTAGAACAGATGCAGAGATTTCTAAAGTTGCAGATAATATAATGACTGGTGCGGGGGAAATAGCTTCTTATGCGATGTCAAATGCGAAAACAGAAAATGATTTAAAACTTATGTCGAAGGGAATGAAGGTTTTAGAATCTTCAGGTTATGCTACACTTACTACAAAAAAAGCTGTTATCGCGATGGGAAGTGTCAGTAATTGTTTAACATTAGAAATACTGACAGGTACTACAGATGATAATTTAACCATCTCTTTAGGTACCGCTGGAAATGATACTAAGTGTTTGGCTCTTCAATCTGCAATAGATGCTGCAAAGTATCCAATGAAACTAAGGGGAACGAATGTTACATACTAAAAAAGCTTTCACGATGATAGAGATGGTGTTTGTCATCGTTATTTTAGGGATTTTGGCAGCAATAGCAATACCAAAATTTGCAGCTACAAGAACAGATGCACAGATAGCTAAAGGGCGTTCTGATATTTCTGCCATACGTTCAGCTATTATGACGGAGCGTCAAAGTAGACTCATAAAAGGAGATTCTAGCTGGATTCCACAGTTGAGTGATAACAATACGACACTTTTTACAGGGAGTGATGCTAATCATACCCTCCTTCTCTATGGTGTTTCATCCGGAAATACAGATGGGCATTGGAGAAGAGCAGCAATCAATACGTATGTATTTCGTGTAGGTGGGCAGGATTGTACTTTCACTTATGACGGTGCAGGAAAATTCACTTTAAGTGCTGCACAGCCTGCTATCTGTGATAATCTTGTAAACTAATAAATAATAAAAATTGTATTACTACAAAATCTCTATCATAGGTTCTCCTTTAGAGCCATTTACTTATTCAAGCTCTGATAATATTTCTTCTGGTACCCTTCTCGTAGTAGAGTTTAATAATCGACAAAAAAAGGGTGTTGTCATTGAAAAAACCCAAAAACCAGACTTTGAAACAAATGAGATTTTAGAAGTTCTGGATCTTTTTTACTCTTTAGAGCAGATGAAACTTGCGAGGTTTATTGCTTCATATTATATCTGTTCACTTGGTGATGCTTTTTCTTTGATGGTTCCATTTCAAGAGAAAGAAGAACAACAAGAAGATACGCAGAAATGTTTTGAGAACTCTAAAATCATACTCTCTTCAAGACAGGAAAATGCATTCAACTTTTTAAAACAGCATAAGGTTTCTTTACTTTTTGGAGATACCGGTAGCGGTAAGACAGAAATCTATATGAAATATTTTGAAGAGGTTTTAGGTGAGGATAAGAGAGCACTTTTCTTAATGCCCGAAATCTCTCTGACACCGCAGATGTCTAACAGACTGCAAGAACATTTCGGTGGGCATTTTGTTATCTGGCACTCTAAACTCACCCCTTTACAAAAAAGAAAAGCACAAGAGAAGATAAGAAGTGGTAAAGCAAAGATTATTGCAGGGGCGCGTTCTTCTCTCTTTTTACCTATTAGAGATTTAGGGCTTATAGTTGTGGATGAAGAGCATGATGAGAGTTATAAATCATCCGCGCGACCACGTTACAATGCACGTGATATTGCAATTTATATGGGAAAGATCTATGATATACCTGTAGTGCTTGGAAGTGCGACACCATCACTTGGTTCTTATGTGAAATTTCCTCACATTAGGCTCAAAGGTGGACATTTCAGTTCAAAAAAAGAGTTTATCTATGAAGCGCATACTGAAGAGATTACACCTTTAATCGAGAGTCACTTACGTGAGGTTTATGAAAAAAAAGAGCAATCCATTGTTTTTTTACCCACTCGTGCAAATTTTAAGTATTTGATTTGTGGAGATTGTGGATATACCTTTGAGTGTGCATTCTGTTCTGTTGGAATGAGTCTGCATCAACACTCACGTGCACTGAAATGTCACTACTGTAATTTTACACAGGCAATACCACAGGTTTGTCCTGAGTGTCACTCTTCTCATCTTGTCAGTTCAAGACTAGGAACTGCCGAGGCTATGAATATCATAGCAGAGCTTTTGCCAAGTGCAAAACTTGAACAGTTTGACAGAGATACTATCACTACGGCTGCCAAGTTAAAAAAAATATTGAAGCGTTTTAATGATAAAGAGAGTGATATCTTAGTCGGTACGCAGATGCTTAGTAAAGGGCATGATTATCATGATGTAACTTTAGCAGTTGTTCTTGGGATGGATAATCTTTTAAGTATGCCAGACTACAGAGCTCGTGAAAAAGCGCTCTCATTACTCATTCAAGTAGCAGGGCGCAGTGGTCGTTCCAAAGATGCAAAAGTGATAGTGCAGAGTTTTAATGAGGATTTTTTTCGTACCTATATTGAGAGATATGAAGATTTTTTAGAAGAGGAGAAACTCTTTCGCCAAGAACTCTATCCTCCATATAAGAAACTTTGCCGCATTCTTTTTGCACATAAAAATGCCCAAAAAGCACAAGAAGCTATGCGTGAGATGGAAGGAAAATTGCGGAATTTTCAAGAGTTAGAGATTGTAGGTGCAAAAAAATGTGCGCTTGAGAAAGTAGCGAATAAATATCGTTATGAGATACTGCTACGTTCTGCTAAAAGTACTGATATTATACAAGCTGTACGTGCTTCTATGGTACCGTTGGCAGAAGTGGATATGGATCCTATAGAGTTTGCTTGAGTTTTGTGTTGAAAAACCAGTAAAAAGCTAAAGAGACACCGGTTGTTTTTTGATAGGACTCATCAAAAAGAAAATCTTTTGCATTTTCATATGCTATGCTGATAACCTCTATCTCTTCATCATGAATCCCGCCACCCTCATTTACTCGCATACTCTCATCAATTTGTGCGTAATAGAGTGTCTGATGTGTTCCAGATATGCCAACAGAGGTATAAAAGGAGCTGATTTTTTCAATATTTTCCAGTGGCACATCATAACCACACTCTTCTAAGATTTCCTCTTTTGCTATCTGAACATTTGAGCATTTTTTATCAACGATACCTGCACAGAGTTCATACATATAACCATCATCAGGATTTTTATTGAGTACTGTTACCCGTAACTGTTTTACAAGGATAAAAGCATCTTTTTCTTTATGGTAAAGAAGCACTGCAACACTATCATGACTGATAACAGCCTCCCATCGTTTTTTAATGCCTTTTTGAATATAGTTTATCTCTATGGGCTTGATGAACTTTGTCTCTTTGAGCTCTTGGATAGACTCTATTTTATCCATTGTTTTTGTCCATGAAATGAATGTAAGAGATATTTTCAAATGGTGGGAGCTTTTGAAAAGGTGTTTGGTTGCCCAGATGAAGTTCAACACTCTCATCATAATTTTTCTTCAGACGTAAAAATGCTTTTTTCTCTTTGCCTCTGAGTTTTTTTGTTGTAACTTGTACAACACGCAGTGGATTAATGGCACGACCGCGTTTTCTAAGTTCAAAATGCAGATGTGGACCGGTTGAACGGCCGGTATTGCCTACATAGGCAATGGTCTGTCCTTTTTTGACATATTTACCACGATGTATGCCTCTACGAAAAGATTTTAGGTGGGCATAGCGTGTTTCATAACCGTCATTATGTCTTATTTTTATAAGGTTTCCATAGCTACCAAGCCGTGCAGCATAGACAATTCGCCCGCTTCCTGCAGCTATCACGGGAGTTCCTCTTCGGGCGGCGTAATCAACACCTAGATGGGCTTTCCATTTATGCAGAACCGGGTGCCATCTTCTTTTGGTAAAATAGGATGAAATACGCGCACCACGAACAGGACGAGCGAGTAAAAACCCTTCAACTTCATGTGCTTTTTCATCATAATAACGTCCATCATCATTGAGATAGATATAGTGGCGTTTATGATTCATCTCTATCATGGCAACTTTGAGTGTAGGCATGGAAAAAGGGCGGCCTAGACGGTACTTTTGTTCATAGATCATTACAAGTCTATCGCCTTTGCGGATGTCATTTTTAAAATTAAGAGAGTGTTTAAAACTTGCAACAAAGATTTGAGCGAGCTTTTTACTCCCTGTCTCTTTTAAAATATTGTACATTGGAGAGCTCGTAATTATTGTACTGAAGGCTTCTGTTTTGGTGGTACTGATAATTGGGATGGCTTCAAATTTGTAAGAGTTTTTATCTTTATAGATGTGGATTTGCAGTTCATCATTGAGTGGAAGTAGGATCTGTTCTATTAGACCATTATCATCTTTTAAAATTTGATAATGCACTCCAGCACGCATCTCTTCTGTAAGTCTTTGGTCATCTTTGTCAAGGTTGTAATAGAGCTCTCGAATAGGAAGATTGTGATTTTCTAAAAAGATCAGATAGGTTTCCCCGTTTATCCATCTATACCTTTCCACAACGGAAGAAAAGAGGGATGTTGCCAGTAAAAAAAGTATGAAAAATCGTATCATTAATATTAGCCTGAAATAAATAATGTGCAAAGATTATCAAATTTTTGATTAATATGAGGTTTGTTTGATATAATCGCACTATATTAATAGAAAGTTGAACAATGAAATATACGATTTTACTCATTTTGATGGTTTCACAGATGATGGCAGCTGTGATGAAAGCCCCAATTCTTACTGTTGACAATGATAAAGCACTTGCTACGATAGAGATTGACCATATTGATGTAGGAGTGAGTGGTTTTGTAGTCCATCATATCACACCCGAGCACAGTGTGATTTTGAAAAATGCAACAGTTATGGCATATGATAAAGCCAAAAAAATTGCAACAATTAAAATGAGTGAATTTAATGCACTCCGAAACAACTCTCTGCCATATGGAAAGTATAAACCAGAAGTCGGTGATACGGTAGAGCTTGCTTTTGGGTACTCTCGTGCGCTCTTAATCGCTCCAACTGAAGAGATATATCATCAAATCTCAAAAAGTGTGCGTATTCAGTGGATACATCCAGACCTTTTTGCAACGGTACTCTCTTTTGCTGGGCATCCGACACCGCTTCAGGAAGATTTTACGAGTTTTGCAAATGCTGCAAGTGTTGGACTACTTTTTATCTACTTGGATAAAAAAGTCTATACAGTGGACATTAAGAGTTTTACAATTTTAAATATTACAGATGCCTCTTTTGAAGCCAAGAAAAAACAGACACCTTTTTATACACGTGTAACAAAAATCGATGCTGCTTGGTGGGGTGAAGGGAGTGATGAGATGGAGAATTATGCTCCGCACTATTATAAGCTTTTAGTGCAGAACAATAAAAAGAACAAAGCACTCTATGAGATAGTAAAAAGTCATAAAGAGTTAGTAGATTTAGTTACTGAATTTAAGATAGGAAAATAGTATGATTGAAGCAAAACATTTAGAACATTTTAAAACTATTGTAGGTGATGAGAATATCTACAGTGATAAAGCACATTTAATTGCATACTCTTATGATGCGACACGTGAGCACTTTGAACCTGATGCTGTACTTTTTCCTCGGAATGAAGAGGATGTCAGTGAAATTTTAAAGTACTGTAATGAGCATAAAATTGTTATCGTTCCACGTGGAGCGGGTTCAGGTTTTACTGGTGGGGCACTGCCGAGTTCCGGCGGTATTGTACTGGGCTTTGAAAAACATATGAATAAAATCCTTGAGATTGATATGAAAAATATGGTTGCTATCGTGCAACCCGGTGTTATCAATATGGATCTGCAACGTGCAGTTGAAGAGGTAGGGCTTTTTTATCCGCCGGATCCGGCATCTCAGGATTATTCGACTATAGGTGGCAATGTAAGTGAAAATGCCGGTGGTATGCGTGCTGCAAAGTATGGAATTACCAAAGACTATGTCATGGCAACACGTGCAGTACTCCCAAATGGTGATGTCATTAAAGCTGGAAAGCGAACTATCAAAGATGTTGCAGGCTATAACATTTCAGGTATTTTAATAGCTTCTGAAGGAACTTTGGCAGTTTTAACAGAGATAACTCTCAAACTTATTCCAAAGCCGAAACTGACGAAAACGGCGATGGGAATCTTTCCAACGGTAAATGATGCAATGGAAGCGGTTTATAAAACAATGGCAAGTGGAATTACACCGGTTGCTATGGAGTTTTTGGATAACTTGACGATTCGTGCAGTTGAGCAGACCTTTCATAAAGGACTACCAGTAGATGCCGGTGCTCTTTTGGTTACTGATGTTGATGGCAATTTGGAAGATGATCTGAACTTCCAACTTGACCAGATTGAAAAGGTTTTTAAAGAAAACGGATGTTCTGAATTCCGTCGTGCAAAAGATGAAAAAGAGGCGGCTGATATCTGGTTTTCTCGTCGTAATGCTTCTCCTGCACTCTCAGTTTACGGAAGTAAAAAACTTAATGAAGATGTAACTGTTCCGCGTGCGGTACTACCAGAACTTTTAGAGAAGTTTTATGCCATAGCTGATAAGTACAGTGTAAAAATCCCATGTTTTGGACATACGGGTGATGGAAATGTGCATACGAATGTTATGGTTGACGGTAGTGACCAAGAGCAGGTGAAAATCGCTTATAAAGCGATTGAAGAGGTGTTCCAAGCGACAGTTGACCTAGGTGGGACACTCTCAGGTGAGCATGGAATAGGACTTGCAAAAGCACCATATATGAAAATGGCTTTCTCTGATGCCGAGATGGAACTTTTTAAATCCATTAAAAAAGCCTTTGATCCAAATAATATCTTAAACCCTGCAAAAATGGGACTTGATTAAGACGATGCATCATTTAGCTCGAAAAATCTACAAAGAGGTCAGACAGTTTGTTTTGGCTTTTGTAGATAAAGAGCTGACACTTTTTGCAGCAAGCCTTAGTTTTTATACTATCTTTACTATCATTCCTCTGCTTTTAATAGTGCTGACACTGCTCACTTCCATGCCGAGTTTTGCAGAACATTATGAAAATATCAAAAATTTTATCTTCTCAAATCTGATGCCGGTACAATCTGAGCTTATTATGAAAAATATAGACAGTTTTGTGGCAAACTCTGCGAAAATGGGAGCCTTTGGGCTTTTAATGATACTTGTTGCATCCCTGATGTTTTTTAAAAACTTTGAGTATATAGCCAATAAGATTTTCCATGCAAAATCAAGAACCCTTTGGGAGAGCATAACAACTTACTGGACAATGCTTACGCTCACGCCAATTGCCCTTGGTATCTCTTTTTATATTACAGGCTATATTGCAGCACTGATGGCTTCGAATTCGCTCACTTCCGGACTCAATATTTTGCCACTTGTTCCGTACTTGATTATCTGGGGGCTTTTCTTTTTGATATTTCAAATAGGCCCAAATGCCAAAGTAAATCCAAAAGCATCAGCAATCAGTTCATTTGTAGTCTCCATCATCTTTAGTGCAAGTAAAAATGCTTTTATCTACTATGTTTTTTTGAACAAATCCTATACTACGATGTATGGCTCTTTTGCGATTGTGATGTTTTTGTTTTTATGGATCTATGTCTCTTGGATTATCTTTATCTACGGTCTGAAGTTATGTTATATGATAGATCGAGTATATAAACACACAGAGGCAATAAAAAAGCAGTAGATAAAGTGCTTCTTTTTTAAAAACAGCCAAAAGCGAGAGAAAAATCTCCCCATATAAGACTATATTTGGAACTGCTATTTTCACTGCGTGAGGATTGAGTTGCAGTAAAGAGATAAGCAGTGAGTCAAGCAGATCTCCAAATCCAATCAAATGAAGAAAAATAGAGAGTGGATAAAAAAGAGTAAAGAGTGATGTCCAAAGAATCGAGAGTGGGTGATATAGGCTGAAATTTCCAAAGATGACTAAAGAGTATGGTAGCATCATCAGATAGACCCAAAAAGGAAGCAGAAGAAATTGCCATAGCTTGTTTCTTTGTTGAAAATAGATAAGAAACAAAAAGATATAAAAAACACCGCTGAGACTTAAAGCAAAACCAATACTAAAGAGCAGTCTTGGGAAAAAGGCAATGAGTAATAAACAAGTCAGTAATAGTGTTTGCAGTGAGATGATTTTGATACCTTTCTCATAGAGTATAAATCCGGTACAGAGCATTGCAAAAGCTCTCAGAAGTGATGGTGGTACATCTAAAAAGAGCATATAGGTAAGCAGAACAAAAGTGATAATGAAAAAAGTGTCACGTTGTGCACTTCTATAGGGAAAGTATCTGTTTTGTAAAAGTCTGTAAGGGTATTTAATAAGAAAATACAGAAGTGCTGAGAGTACACCAAGATGAAAGCCACTTATGGCGATAAGATGTGATATACCAAGGTTTGAAAAAGTCTGCTGAAGGTGGTATGGTAGTGACTTTGCCAGATAGAGTGCTTGATAGATAGCGCTTGCATCATTCTCTGCATGAGCTTGGGTAATAGCAGTGGTAATGTTTTCTTTTATAGAACTTTTCGTATCAATTTCCAAAATTTTACTAAAGGCAAAGAAGCCTTTGAGGTACTCTAAAAAAGTAATTTTTCCTGCCCATACCTCTAGGAGAATATTTTTGTCTTTATAGTTTGGCAGATTTTTAGAGGCTGTTGAATAAAAAGTAAAACCATCAAAACTTTTTATCTTTAACACCTGATAGGTTTTTGTTTTGCCTTTTTTTGTAACTTTTGTTTTTGTGTATTGTTTGAGGATTGTCGCGTCTACTAATTGAGAGTCAAATTTTGTGAGTTGTTTGTATTTGTAATATTCATAGGAGAGAGAAGTTGTAAAAAGTAGGATAAAGAGAGTAAGAAGATAGAGGTAATCCTTTCTTGAGCTTAACAGCTCAACTCTCTCTAAAGAAGCCATCTAGATAGGTGGCATCTCAACTTGTGGGACATCAACCTGAGCTGATTTTGTATCGACATTTTCATAGACTGTCTCAACAGCTTGGGCAAAGCTTGGTGCATCAACAAAACGGGTAAGTTTTTTCTGAAAGATGAGTTTTACATGGCCTGTTGGACCGTTTCTCTGTTTTCCGATGATGATCTCAGCCTCTTCTTCCTCTTTTTCAACATAGGTTGAGGTAAACTCTTTTCCTTCTGCACGTGCTGCTTTTTCTCGCTCTTTTTCTTCTTTGTAGAGGTATACATCATCACGATAGACAAAAAGGATGATATCGGCATCCTGCTCAATCGAACCAGACTCACGGATATCACTGAGCATCGGACGTTTATCATTTCTGCTTTCAAGCCCACGGTTAAGTTGTGAGAGCGCAACAATAGGCATCTCAAGCTCACGAGCAAGCATTTTAAGCCCACGTGAGATCTCACTTACTTGGAGGTGTCTGTCTTGGTTACCGATCCCTGACATAATTTGGAGGTAATCAATCACGGCTATCTCAATTTCTGGATGCTTGTTTTTGAGTTTTCTAAGTTTACTTCGAAGTTGATTGATATTGACACTTCCCTGATCATCAACAAAGAGCTTGGCCGAGTTCATTCTGTCAATGGCACCATTGAGTGAGCTCCACTGGTCATCATTCATATCACCGACACGTAATTTCTGTAGAGGAATAGATGTCTGAATGGAGAGCAGACGTAGCATTAACTGCTCAGCCGGCATTTCCAGTGAGAAAAAGGCGACACCTTTGCCTTGATTGATAAGATTGTTTACCGTATTTAAAATAAAAGATGTATTGTGCGTTACCGTCATATCTTCAAGCAAAAAGAGGTGGTTCCCATCAAGAACAAAGCCATAGTAATCATCGACTTTGTCATATTCAACTTTTATGCCTGTGTGAAGATGTTCTCTTTTTGAGAGTAGTTTTCTTGCTTTTTTACGGGCAATTTTAGTTGGTATAGTATCAAGATGACCGAAAATTCTGAGTCGATAGACATCACATACATAGTTTATTTTTTTGATTCTGGCTTTTTTTGTCTTCAGTGAAACACGAAAGCCCAGAGAATCAGCTAAAAATTTAATTTGCTGCGCTAGTTTTTCATCTTTTTGGACAATTTCAAATACGTGATGTTTGTCATCATAATAACCGTCACTGTCGATAAGACCGGCTAAAAGTTTTAATCTGTTTTTTTGTGAATTTCGCAAATAGTCATGTGGAATATGTTTACAATTGAGCACACCCAAATCACGCAGTTTTTTTTGTAAAGAGTTGTCTTTGTATTTTGATATACCTCTTTTCCCTGCTGTAATGGAATATATAGGACATTTCTCTTTGTTATTGTGTTGTTTTGTTACTTGCAAAGAGAGTTTTTTTGTATAGTCTTCTAAAAAGTGAACAACTTCTTTGTCTTGTGTAGCGATACCAACATTGCTTACAGTGCCGTCTCCAAGCCAAATTCCTAAAAAGTATGGATCAACAGGAAGTTGTGTTTTTGGAAAATCAATGGCTACTTTATAACCCTTATAGTTTGAGTGGAATTTTTTACTTTTTTTGTTGTACTCTTTGATGGAAATGTTTAAAATATCACCATGCTTGTGTTTGCCTTCGTTACGTGAGCGTTTGAGTGAGAGAATATGTGATTCGTTGACACGGTAGTCTATACCTTTATTTTGACGTACCCAGTACATTTTTTCACGACCACGGGCAAGTGAAAGGACTCTTCTTGGTGTTGAATCATCACCCATCAATTCATCACCAACAACAACATCTTCAACATTTTTGAGTGTGCCGTCATACATGACAACTTTTGTACCTCGTCCAAGGCATTTCCCCATCGCAGGCCGTGCAGCGATGATGACAAGGTCACCTTTACCAAAACCAGTTGTCATTTTGTTTAGCTCTTTAAAACCGGTATCTACCCCAACGAGTACAGAATTGCCACGTGCTTTCATCTCTTTGATGTACTCCATCGTGTCAAAGGTCATCTTTGGAGAGTCTTTGAAGTCACTTGTCTGATTATCCTGAGTGATCTCATAGAGCTTTTTTTCTACGATGTCAACGACTTCTACAGATGGCAGCTCTTCTTCTACGGTTACTCGTTTTATCTCTGTTGTGAGTGTTAAGAGATGGCGTTTTAGCGATTTGTCTTTAATCTCATCGACATAGGCTTTGGTGTTAGAGATTGGGTTTGCAGCTAAAATCTCAAGCATTACCTGTTCATCAAATTTCTTTGCACGAATCAGCTCTTTTTTTATAAACTCTTCATCGATTGGCTGGTCTTTTTGCAAAAGAGTCAACATCGCTTGAAATATATCTTGATGCGCAGGAAGGTAGAAGTCATCTTTGTTGAGTATGACACTTAGCTCATCAAACTGGCTTGGCTCGAAAATGATAGAACTTAGAATTGAACGCTCAAATGCTAAATTGTAGAGATTATCTTGCATTTTATTCTCCTGCCATTTTTTCTATTTCACTGACAAAACAGTCAACCAACTCTTTTTCATCAAGGTTTGCAACGACTTCCCCTTTGACCATAACAAGTCCTTTTCCTTTACCGTAGGCGATGGCGACATCTGCGTGAGCTGCTTCACCGATGGCATTGACAACGCATCCCATCACAGAAACATTCAGTGGAGTTTTAATGTGTTTTGTACGTTGTTCTATCTCAGCAACTGCACTTACTAAGTCTGCTTCTATACGACCACAGGTAGGACAAGAGATGATATTGAGCCCATCAGGCATCGCTCCACTGTCTTTAAGGATTGCACGACCGACATTTATCTCCTCTTCAAGCTCACCAGTGATGCTGACTCGTATAGTATCACCGATACCATCAAGTAAAAGTGCACCCAAGCCAATGGCACTTTTTACTGTTGCATGAAAGATAGTGCCCGCTTCTGTAACTCCTAAGTGAAAAGGATAATTATTACGAGGGCGCAGCATTCGATAGGCATCGACTGTACGTTGTACATCACTTGCTTTGAGCGAGATTTTAATATCATCAAATCCCAAATCTTCCAAAAACTTGATGTTATACTCAGCTGAAGCCACCATCGCTTCTGCCGTAGGACCATACTTGTTATCGAACTCTTTTTCCAAACTTCCTGCATTGACGCCGATGCGGATTGGCAGGTTTCTCTCTTTGCAGGCTTTTACTATCTCTTTTATCTTGCTTTTATCACTGATATTTCCAGGATTAAAACGGATGCAGTCCACTGACTCTGCAGCAATGAGTGCGAGTTTATAGTTAAAGTGGATGTCTGCAACAAGTGGTAGAGAGATCTGCTCTTTTATGCTTTTAAGCGCAAGTGCATCTTCCATATCAGGTACTGCTACTCTGACAATGTCACAGCCTGCAAAATGCAGACGATTTATCTGCTCCACTGTTGCTGCAACATCGTGTGTATTTGAATAGGTCATAGACTGAACAGAGATAGGTGCATCACCACCGACTGTAACATCTCCGACATAAATTTTTTTGGTTGGGTATCTCTTTATCATAGAGAGATTTTATCTTTTTTTATATGAAGAAGTGCTTTAGAGGAAAAAAGTCTGCTTATAAGGCAGACTTTTTGCAAGGGTTTTAGAATTTAAAATCAAGATTTGTGTAGATATAGCGACCTGGTTCGTTCATCAACATTACATCTGTTGTACCGCCAGTGACTAAGATAAGGTCTGCATATGTATTGCTCTGTGCATATGTTTTGTTAAGTATATTATTTACACCTACAGTAAGGTCAAATTTTCTATTAACCGCATGTTTTACTTTTGCATTTAAGATTGCCCAGCCAGCAAGAACCTGTTCACCGTTCTCGTCATCGATTGTGTTCCATCTGTCACTTGCACGTACTTCAAGTGTTGCGATAGAATTATTTGCATATTCATAGTTCAGTGCCACATTTCCACGCAGTGGTGCCATATCTGCTAAGTTTGTATTTGTCTGTCCGGCAAGTGCTTTGTCTTTTTTACCACGTTTATAAGAAACTCCCATATCAACACTCATATCATCTGTGAGATAGATAGAAGCAGTTGCTTCTCCACCATAAATGTATGCATCTATATTTTCAAACGCATGTACATCTAGAGTAGATGCATTATTGTCTGCATCTTTGTGATAGTAGATATAATCTTTGAGTTTTGAGTAGAAAGCTTTTATTTTAAATTGAAAGTTAGCAGTATTTGCTTCATAGCCTAAATCTATTTCTTGATTTGTAGTATCTTTTAAATCATGAGTCCCTACTTCATTACCCGTAGAACCTAAAAAATAGAGCTCTCTAGCATCTGGTACACGATAAGCTTGTCCAATACCAAAGAAGATCTTATTCTCTTTATTGATATGATATGTCCCTAAAATATTTGCCCCCACAGAGTGATAGTTATTATCCTGGTAGCTGTCATTTGTAATGATGGTATCATCCACTCTCGCACCGACGGAGAGATTAAAAGAACCATATTTTTTATCGAGTTTTGCAAAAAGTGCACTGTTCTTTGTTACTGCATTATCAATACTTTTTCTATAACCAATTGCTGCTGCTGAGCCATTTTTTTCATAGTGTCCGTCCCATTTTCGTTTACTTGCATCAAGACCAAGAAGAAGTTGGTAGGAGTTGATATCAAAACTGTTTTTGAGTTTAATTCCATCCATATTGGTGGTGAGCCAGTTTGTCACTACTATGCCTGTATTTAACGAAGACATTCTATAATCTGTACCCATTGGATGGTCAACATCAGAGTGATAATATTGTAAGTTGATATTTTTGTATGTATCACTGATACTGTCGATATTGTACTCTACACTGTAGATATTTGAGTCATCATAAATAGCATCCATTTTGGAGTTTGCATAAAGAACATCATCACTTCTGTTTGCTGTAACGCTTAGACGCAGTTCTTGATTTTCAAATGTTTTAATAAAAGCTTTTGCCATCGCACTATTTTTAGTATAAGCCGGCATATCATAATAAGCAGGTTGTAATCTAGGGTCTTTTGAACCAGTGAGTGTTGTTGAGTTGGCAGCTTGGTATTTGTCAATTTGCTGTGCTAAAGAGTCACCATTTCCATCATGATACTGATCAGCTGATTCTGTAGAGACTGTTGCAATCATACGGATAATGTCATTGCCTCCACTGAATGTTGCTCCGAATTTTTTGTAGTTCCATGAACCAAAACCAAGATTAACAGAGCCTTTGAAATCTTTTGAGGGTTTTTTTGTGCTTATTTTTACACCACCGCTGAGTGTTCCAAAAGAAGTAACATCATATGGTCCTTCGATAACTTCTAGCTTATCAATCTGATTTGCTACAACGTGAGAAGCAGGGGGATCCATTCTATTTGGACATGCACCATAAACCTTTGTTCCGTCAACTTCTACTGTGATGTTGTCACGTTTTTGTCCACGAATGAGGATATCATTAGCAATGGCACTGCGACGTGACATATCAATGGCAGGTACATTGTCACTGAGTGCCTGAGCAAGATCAGCAGAAGTTTGTGCCTTCTGTGCGACATCAGTTACAACTGTTGCTTCAACATTAATGGGTTCTAAAGCTACATCAGCAGAGTAGAGAGCTGAGACAGCTAGAAGCGAGAGAGTAAGTGTCTTTTTCATTATAATTCCCTTGTTTTTATCTTAAATAATAATTCTAAATCTTTGAGATAAGATTTCTTTATTGATAATAGTAAAAGAAGTGTTAATAAAGTGTTAATAAAAGAAAAAATTCTGCTAAAATTGCATTATGAGTAAAAGTGAAAAGATACAAAAAACAATCACCATTGCATTAGGATTTGCCTTGGCAACCTATCTAATTATGAGTGGTATGGCGATACTGAACAGTGAAAAAAAGGCAGATGAAAATAAGACCGGCAGAATAGAGAATCTAAAAAAAGAGTGAGACCTGCAGACCAACACTTTTTGCAAAGTTCATTGTTACACAGTGCAGTGAACCGTGTTGACGGATAAGTGTAGAACAATCAATGCCGATAACTTCTCTTTTTGGAAATGTTTTTTTAAAAACCTCAAGAGCTTCCCTGTCTTGAGCTACATTATAAAGTGGGACAAGTACAGCACCATTGACAAATAAAAAGTTTGCATAGGTTGCAGGCAGTCGCTCTTCTTCATAGTAAAGTGCATCAGGCATCGGTAAGGCTATGAGTTTGAGCCCTCTCTCTTTTGCTATCATTGAGAGCTCTTCTTCCATCAAATGCAGCTCTTTATAGTGTTCATCCGCTTTATCTCTGCATTGTACGTACATAATGGTATCTTCATTGATAAAACGGGCAAGTGTATCGATATGTGAATCGGTATCATCACCGGCAAGATATCCATGGTTAAGATAAAGTATATGCTCTGCTCCAAAATACTCTTTTAGGTTCTGTGTGATTTGGATGTTATTGAGCTTTGGATTTCGGTTAGGGTTGAGCATACATGCTGCTGTTGTCAAAACAGTGTCTTTGCCGTTACTCTCAACAGCACCACCCTCTAGGACAAAGTCTAGCTTTTGCACAGGCAGTGTATAGATATCTTTGATTGTTTGAGACATTGCATTGTCTCTGTCTGCTTCAAACTTTTCTCCCCATGCATTAAATGTAAAGTCAAGCAGTTCTGTCTTACCGTTTTCTCTCACACATAAAGTAGAGCAGTCTCTTGCCCATGTATCATCAGTTGCGTACTCTGTAAAAAAAAGATTTTTATGCGATGCAAAATGTTTTTGTGTCGCTTCTTTATCTGCACAGATAACGAGACAGTTTTGAAACTCTTTTATTGTGTTGATAATATCTATAAAACAGTTCTGTGCCTCACGCAGATAAGGTGCCCAATCTGTTTGTGCGTGAGGAAAGATGATTTGTGTGAAACCTTGTTCTTCAAACTCTGCGATTAATCGTTTTTTCTCAAACATACTGTATAATTTCCTATGGCTTACATAACATTGAATAAACAACATTTTTTCAACAACTTAGATATTATTGCACAACGAAGCAAAGGCAAAGATAAAATAGCACTTGTTTTAAAAGATAATGCGTATGGTCATGGTTTGCGTGAGATGGCAGCTATGGCACAGGAGTACGGTATAAGCAGAGCTGTTGTCCGCTCCTATGTTGAAGCAAAAGAGATTGAAGAATTTTTTGATTATATTTTGGTTTTGGCAGATACTCCACAAGAAAAGAGTGCGAAAATTTGTTATACGATAAATGATTTAGACTCCATCTCAAAGTTTCCCAAAAAGACAAAAGTAGAATTAAAAGTAAATACAGGTATGAATAGAAACGGTATTGAGATGGATGAGCTGCGTGAGGCATTTTTCTTGATACAAAAACAAGAGTTAGAACTAGAGGCTGTCTTTACCCACCACAGTTGTGCTGATGAAGATCAGTCTGTTTTTGAACAACAAAATAAAAATTTTGCGCAGGTCAAAAAAGAAGTAACAGCTTTGGCAGAAGCATTTGGAATGAAAAGGCTTCGTTTTCACTCTGCCAACTCTGCAGCACTTTTTCAAACGGATGATTTTACAGAAGATATGGTACGCGTAGGTATCGCTGCCTATGGTTGTTTGGAGCTCTCTGGAAATGTTGATGCAGAGGCCTTACAACCTGTATTATCGCTCTATGCAAAGAGAAATTCAACACGTCATCTGGACAAGGGTGTATGCATAGGATATGGTGCTAGCTATACAACTTCACGTGAGTGTCAAGTGGGAAATTATGATTTTGGGTATGGCGACGGTTTTTTACGAGCTTGTTCTAACAGGTATGAGACACCTGAGGGTATCTTGTTGCTTGGCAGAATCTCCATGGATAACAGCTCTTTTTTATCCGTTGCAGAGGAGCTTTTGATTTTTAATGATGCAAGAGTGGTAGCACGTGCAGCGGGGAGTATCAGCTATGAGATATTGACCGCGCTTAAACCCTATCTTAAAAGAGTTATTTTAGAGTAAGAGCGGTGCAGGTCTTCCGATATAGTATCCTTGAATAAAATCTACACCTAAGTCAGAGAGTAACTCCAAAGCCGTTTCATCTTCAACATACTCTGCAATTGTTTCAAGACCAATGTTTTTCGCAAAAGATACAATGGTATGTGTAATTTTTTGCGCATTTTCATTTGTGGTTATATTTCGGATGAGAGAGGCATCAATTTTGAGATAATCAACATTGAGCTCCAAAACATGAGAAAAGTTGGAGTATCCGCTTCCAAAGTCATCGATAGCGATTTTCGCCTGATACTGTTTCACCTCTTTGATAAAGTTTTTAATATCTTCATAGTTCTCTATCTCGTGACTCTCTAAAATTTCAAAAACAACTCTTTGTGGTGTTGCATAGGCAGCGAGTTTTTCTAAAATAAAATGAACAGTTCTCTCATTGCGGATATCATCTATGGAGAGGTTGATTGAAAATTCATACTCCTCTTTTTTTTCAAAAAAAGCAAATGTTTTCTCTATCATGATATGTGTGATATGGTGATAGAGTTTTGATTTGATGGCAATATCCAAAAAACTGTAGGGTATGATAACATCACCACTTTGTGTGATAATTCTGACAAGTGACTCATACTTCTCCACCCGTTTTGTGTGGAGATTGTAGATAGGTTGAAAATAAGGATGAATCTTATCATTGGCAATGGCATCTTTAAGTAGCGATACCCCTTGTATATTTTTATTTACTATCTCTGTCGTGTCTACAAGATTGTCATAAATGATAAGATTTGTTTTTGCATTTTTTGCGACCTGCAGTGCCATGTCTGCTTTTATGATCAGGTCATCTTCGTTGGAAGCGATACCACAGCTGACAGTTATAAAGATAGCATTATTGGCAATAAGGTACTCATTTTTTTGAATCTCCTGTAGCAGTTTTAAGATTTTTTTTATGAAGGTATCAGTATCGATGTTCCATAAGCTAAAGACAGCATACTCATCACTAGGCAACTTGTAGACTATTGAGTGTTTATCATTGCAAAAAGCATCAATTTTTTTTGCTAAGAGTATGAGTAAAGCATCTCCGACATTATGTCCGTAAAAATCATTGATATCTTTGAAACTGTCAATGTTTATAAGGGCAAGGTGTTTATTTTTTTTCTCTTGGGTGTTATTAATGTCCTCTAAAAACTGTAATCTGTTTGGCAGACCAGTCAGTCGCTCACGTACAAGTGTCTCTTTGAGCTTTTTTGTTTGCATTCTGATTGTTTGACGTAAAAAAGTATTTATCTTTTTTGATTTTTTTGCGATAGTATAGATAATAAAAAAGAGAATTAAAAAGGCGATGATGTCATAAATGACTGAATAGATGAAGTGGTGAAAAAAGTAGTTGTTGAGTTTCTCTTTTGGCAGTTTAATGCTTAGTATGCCTCGAAGCTCTCCAAGCTTGTAGTCATATGCTTTGTCATAACGTTTTTGGATAAATGCAGGAGCTTTCTCTTTGGAAGCATGACATTGCAAACATTTTGACTCCATGATCAAAGCAGATGCATATTGATAGTAGTCAGGATTCTCACTGCTAAAGTACTCTTTTTCCATAGGATGTTCTTTAAAGTACTCGATGGCTTTTAGCTCCTCTTTATCCGCTTGGTTTTTTGGGTCTCTTGCTCTGTCTGAGACTGTTTGCAAGCTGATGGCAAAGGGGTTGTTCTGTGAAAAGGATTTATTGATATAGTAAGAACTGTAAGCCGGTAGCCCTTTTAGAGTCTCTTGATTGAGAGGAATCGTTTTATCAAAATAGAGTTTTTGGTAATAGTTTCTATGCACCATTGCATGAGATTTTAAAACCTGTGCCTCTTTTTTTGCAAACTCTTGAATCTGCAGCTGTGTATCGTTATAACTGTAAAAAATTCTCAGGAGTAAAACCAGTAGAAAAATAGATGGAACAATATAGAGGATTTTATGATTTAGATATTTTTCCATTGGATTACCTTATTGAGCGATTATAGCTAATTTTTCAATAAAACTTTCTTTTTTGGACTCTATAGCTTAGAATAATACTCTTCTTGCCTGAAAGTATTTTGCTCTCCAGTAGGGATTATGAATATTAGAAAGAATCACACCATATTTACTTGAGGCATGAATAAAGGCTCCTTTTTTAAGGTAGATCCCTGAGTGTAAAACATGGTAGGATGTTTTAAAAAAGAGAATATCGCCCTCTTTTAAAGCCTTTTTTTGGACTTTCTTTCCTACTTTTATCTGCTCTTTTGTTGTTCGTGGAAGCTCGATATGAAAGGCTTCTTTGTAGATGGTTTGCACCAGTGCAGAGCAGTCTATGCCACTCTTGCTCTCTCCCCCGTAGCAGTATTTGACTCCTGCCCATTTTTCGTATGACTCGTAGAGTTTCTTTGTGATATGATTCTTATTTTCTAAGTTGTAGCTTGGCTTGTTTTGAATGTTTAAAGAAATTTTTTTATAGGGTTTTGGTGAAGAAGAACAGGATGAGAGTAGAAAAACTGCTAAAAAAACAAGAAGCTGTTTCATAATACTTAAGAACTTATCTTGACAATCGCTTCTGGAAAAAGTACACCGTCAATCCCTAAGAGTGCCATCTCTTCAATTTCACTCTCTTGAGTGATATGTACCAGGATTTTTGCATCAAAGAGGTAGTTCTCTGCTATATTTTGTGCTGTTTTTGCCAACTTCTGATGTACGACTATGTAACTCGCCCCTAAAGCAGCAGCATAAAGAAGTTCTGTAATGTTTGTCACTCCAAGTCCAAAAGCGATATGGTTGCTGCTAAGATGCTCAATAATATCAAGATTGCTTTCATCAAAGTCCAAATAGATTTTAGAAGATGGAGGTGTCTTTTGGAGACTTTCACTATCAAAGATATGAAAAAATTCATCATTTTTAATAAATCTATGTCCAAAAATGAGCATTATTTTCCAGCCTTTTTTATGCATTCATCAGAGCAGTAGTATTTTCCACTGCTTAAAATAGACTCTGAAATCTCAACATAAACACCACAGTTGGCACATTCGACCATTTCGTTTGCTTGTGGCTTTTGTTCTTTTTTCTTGGCTGTAGTGCTGCTTTTTTCTACATTCTTTTGCTTAAAAAACATAATATAGACGATGTAGATAACGGCACCGACAAGTAGTGCTTTTAGTATCATAGACTCTCTCCTAGTAGTAAATAATGTCTGTTGTGTCTCTCTATAATTTTATGTGCCATGCCCTGTGAAGCTTTTACTTCATCAAAGACACGCTCGCCTTTGTAGAAGAGAAACTTTGTATCTTTATCCCGTAGTTTTGTACTGAGATCTAAGAGCATTTTTGTATCTGTTACTGCACGTGAGGTGATCAGTTCGAAAATCTCACTCTCCATCTCTTCGACTCTTTTTTTGACTATACGGACATTTCCAAGACCCAGATCCGCTTTTATAAACTGTAAAAAACTTGCCCTTTTCGCAAGTGGTTCAACAAGTGTTACTTCTGTATCAGCAAGAGCAAAAGCCAAAATCATACCAGGAAATCCGGCACCTGTACCAATATCAAGCAGAGAATTTACTGTAGGTAAAAAGCTGACAGGAAAGAGTGCATCGAAGATAAACTCATCAAGTGTTATTTCATCTTTTGCACCTGTTAGGTTGTGAATTTTATTCCACTTAAAGAGGTGATCTTTATACTTTGTAATATTATCAAAAAAATTGTCTGGCAGAGAAATATTCTCTTTTTCTACACGTGATTGTAAATTCATAGGGTATTTTATCTTAAAAAAACTCTCAAAATGATTTATCTGTAAAATTTAAAGTTATTTTTGCCAATGTTTTTGGCATTGTACATAGCTCGGTCTGCATATTTTACAAGTGTTTGTCCATGTTTGGCATCATCTGGATAGAGACTGATTCCTATACTGCAGGTTACAATGAGTTTTTTATCATGGAACTCTATTGGTATTCGTATTGATTCTATAAGAAGTTTTGCAATGGTTGCCACACTCTCTTTAGAGTCAAACTCTTCTAAAATAATCAAAAATTCATCTCCTGAGAGACGTGAGACTGTATCGGATTCTCTCACGCAGTTTTGCAGACGTTTTGCTATCTCTTTAAGTACGATGTCTCCTACTTCATGTCCATAGGTATCATTGATATCCTTAAAATGATCAAGATCAACAAAGAGCAGTGCAAATTTTGTATATTTTCTTTTTGCTTTAGCAATTGCCTGCGTGAGTCTGTCTTCAAATAAGACACGATTTGGGAGTTTTGTCAGCGTATCATAGTGTGCCTGATAGGCAAGAGTCTCTTTTTGTTTGAGTATTGCAGATTGGGCCTTTTGTGCATCTGATATTTGAATATCAAAGATAACATAGGCCTCTTTATTGTTATAGCTAATCTTATGCATAAAGGATTGAACTCCATAGCTTGAGCCATCTTTGCGTCTGTGTTGAGAGATATTTGTTGCATTGCCATTTTTGAGCATCAGCTCTTTAAATCGTGTGACTGTTTCATGTATCATTGAGGTGTTTATGTCATAAATATTCATAGCAAGGAGTTCATCTTCACTGTATCCAAGCGTTTTAATCACACCGTCATTGACATAGAGGTAATGGTCTGTTTTGAAATCGACAATATAGATCTCTATAAGTGAGTTTTTCATGATACTTGCAAGCTCTTGACTTGTTAAAAGGAGCTGTGAGAGTTCATTGGTCTGTTTTTTTACCTCTTCTTCCAAAAGACTCTTTTGTTTTTTTAAGAGTGAGTTGAGTATCTCATTTCGTTGTTCATACAGATACAAAAAGGTCATACTTAAAATGATAGGAATTGTGATGTAGAAATATTGGAACATTGTATATTTTGCATCTGAAAACTGTTCCAAGCTCAAAATTGCAAGTACAGAGATGGCAGAGAAAAAGAGACCTACTTTCTTCCCTTTGAGAAAAAATGCGGCAAGAATCAAAACTATGTACCATGTCGTACCGATTATACCAATGTTCCTAAATGTAAATGTTATAAGAAAATAAAAAAGAGCCAAGAGAAGCGGAATGGAGATGTTGATACTCTTTTTTGACCTTCGTGCTGTTATGAGAGTGATAAGTGAAGCCACTACTGCTCCAGTATCAATGATTGCCTGGACTTCCTGATGTGAAATGTAGCGTAAAAAAGATAAAAAACTCAACATGACAATGATAATGGTAAGAATGGAATTGACAAGTATAAACTGGAGTTTAAGCTCATACTCTTCTTCTTTAAAATTAAAACCGCTTAGTAAAAAGTTTGTAATATTTATCATCAAATAAACCTTCTAATGCTTCATTGTACTCAAATATATATAAAATATATATAATATGTTGAATTTTATGACTGTGTAGATGACCAAAAGCCTTCTTGCATTTTAGTGAGCAAGAGAGGACTTTCTATAAGCGCATATTTCTTATATGCGTACAAGCACATTTTTACTAAAATTGATTAAGAGAAGATTTTTTTCATAGCATTGAAGAAGATTTTAAAGATGCCTTTGTTACCAACAAGATTGTCTATGAAGTCATCATAGCTAAGGCCTTTTTCTTCTAAAAATCCTCGAAGGTATTTTTCACTTCCTTCCATTCCGCTCTCTTTTTCAATTTCCAAAAGTTTTTGATAGATAGGTTCGATAGCTTCAACTGCTTTGCGAGGGGCAGCTTTTCTAAAAGCAGTGTGGGAGATGATTTCATTGGTAATAGGATCTACTTTTGGCTCAAATTCAGTTACAACCCAGTAGTAGCTACCGTCTTTTGCTAGATTTTTCACAACAGCCATGATATTTTGGGCTTTGTTAATTCTGTCCCACATCATTTTAAAGACAACTTTTGGCATGTCAGGATGTCTGATTAGTGAATGGGGTGTACCGATAAGTTCCGCTTCACTGTATCCTGAAATTTCTACAAAATAGTCATTCCCATATTCTATTATGCCTTTTGGATCGGTCTTTGAAACAATATAACGTTTTGGATTAAGTTGTATTTCGTGATTAATCGGTTCTGGACGTTTCATAAAAGTTCCTTATTTTTTTAACTTATGCTATTATATACTTTTTTAAAGGTAAATTTCAATGAAAAAAGAACAAAGTGTTAATTCTGTACAAAAAGCAAGAGAGGCCCATCTATTGCAAATGGAGAAGATACATGCAATTATTGAGGGGAAAAAGGTTAATAATCCTACTGCCGTTTCAAAAAAAGAGTGTGACTTTGGACATTGGATTTATGATGAGAAAAATCATGTACGAGAGCTTATTGGAAGTCAGTTTTATAGTAAACTTGATATTTTACATGAGCAGTGGCATAAAGAGTATTTTAAAATCTATAACATTTTTTTCAAAGAAGAGAAAAAAAGAGGACTCTTTTCTAAATTTTTGGGTAGGAGCAGTGTGGATGCTTTGGAGATTGACAAAGCAAAGCTCTATTATGTCGAACTTCAGGCAACAACAGATGAGCTTTTAAGAGTACTTGCTGCTGCACAGAGAAGACTTGAAGCACTTCCAGAGTCTAAGTTTCATTAGACCTTTTTAACAGTTTCGTCATTTTATATCTGCTCAGAGGTTGTGAATAGTAATAACCTTGAATTTTTTTACATCCGTTTACAAGCATAAACTCTTTTTGCTCTTTTGTCTCTACACCTTCTGCAATAATATGAAGATTTAAACTCTTTGCAATAGCAATAATCGCTTTTGTAATGGCTATATCATCTTCATCGTAAGGAATCTCTTTTATGAAAGAGCGATCGATTTTTAGTTTGCTCAGAGGTAGTTTTTTAAGATAGGAGAGTGAAGAGTATCCGGTCCCAAAGTCATCAATGGCAATCGAGATCCCTATGTTACTTAAACGTTTAAGCTTTTTAATGGACTGTTCAGGGTTTTGCATTACCTGACCTTCTGTGACTTCAAGCTCAAGCCATGAAACCTTAAAGTTGTTCTCTTGCATTGTTTGCAGGAGATCGGTAATAAAATTATTTTCATTAAGCTGTTTCATAGAGAGGTTGAGTGCCAGTTTACCAGGGTTGAGCCCTTGTGCATACCAACTGCTAAATTCCTGCATCGCCTGTTTCATTATAATTTTGTCGATATCAATGATAAAACCGTTTTCTTCAGCCATGGGAATGAACTCTGAGGGAGGCACAATACCCACGTGAGGATGTACCCATCGAACAAGCGCTTCCATACCGATAATCGTTTCTGTCTCTGCATTATATTGTGGTTGAAAATAGACTTCAAACTGATTCTCTTTGATAGCAATACGCAGGGAATTTTCCATAATGACCTTTTCAAAAGCCTGTTGTGTCATCTCAGAAGAGTAGAACTGGAAATTGTTTCGTCCTTCATCTTTTGCTTTGTACATCGCTGTATCTGCATATTTTAAAAGGTCTTCTTGTGTCTCGGCATCATTGGGGTAGATACTGATACCAATACTGGAAGATATATGGAGAGAATGATGTTTTGTCTCAATAGGTTTTTTTAAGCTGTTAATGAGTTTTTGCGCAACAGTTGCAGCATTCTTTTCACTTTTAAGATTTTTTAGAATAATAGTAAACTCATCACCGCCCAAACGTGAGAGTGTGTCTTCCTCACGCAGCACTTTTTGGAATCTTTTTGCACTCTCAATAAGGACCTCATCTCCAATATGATGCCCAAGCGAATCATTAATCTTTTTAAACTGGTCGAGATCAATAAAAAGAAGAGCAAATTTTTCCTCATTACGTTTTGATGTAATGATCGCCTGTTGCAATCTGTCTTGAAAAAGAGTACGATTTGGAAGGTCCGTAAGGGTATCATGATAAGCTTGGTACTCTAAAAGTTTTGCTTGTTGATGATGCTCTTTTTCCAGTGCGATAAGTTCACTGATGTCCGTATCAAAGATAACAGCAGCATCCTTCCCGTGGTATGCGAGTTTATAGATATAGGATTGGACATGATACTCTGTTCCATCTTTACGCTGGTGGATAGTACGATTTAGAACCTTTTCCCCTTGTTCTATCTTTTCTTGTAAATAGGCAATTTTACTTTTTTCAAGATAAGGATTGATATCACGGACAGTTTTTTGAAGCATCTCTTCATTTGTATAGCCTAGAGCTCTGCAAGCACCTTTGTTTACATAGAGATAGCGGAGTGTTTCTAACTCAATGATATAGATTTCGTTCGAGGAGTATTCCAAGATTGCAGCGAGCTCTTTTGCTTCTTCTTTGATGTTGGTAATCTCTGTAATGTCCTGCGTTGTACCTATCAGTTTTAGGGGTTGTTTATTCTCATCAAAAATCACTCGTCCATTTATAAAAAGGTCAATAATAGTGCCATCTTTTCTGCGTGCTTTACAGGTAAATTTGAGTACTTTTCCTGTCTGAATGGCTTCTTGGAGCAGAGTCTTTGCATCGGTGATATATTCTGGAAGAAGCATGAAAAAAAATGTATCTATAGAGACCTCTGTGCCCTCTTTGAGACCATAAATCTTATAGCTCTCTTTAGACCAAACGGATTTTTTCGTTTTAAGGTCAACTTCCCAGCTTCCAAGTCCTGCAATATCTTCAAAGTGACGAAGTACACTCTCTCGTGCTTTGAGCTTTTTAAGAGCAATTTGGGGAGTATCTTTTGTTATATCTATTGGCATATGTTACTCTTTAAAGAAGATGACCCATGGCATCACGTTTTACATCCAAATAATCTTCATTGTATTGGTTGGCTTTCATAACTATTGGCACTCTCTCAACAATTTCAACATCAGAGATAGCATTTATCTTATCTGGATTATTCGTAAGTAGTTTGATCTTTTTAATGCCAAAATGATGGAGTATAAAAGTGACAATCTCATAGGTGCGTTCATCTGCCGCAAAACCAAGTTGATGATTGGCTTCTATGGTATTGTAACCTTTGTCTTGAAGAGCATAGGCATTTATCTTGTTTAATAGACCAATATTACGGCCCTCTTGACGCAAATATATAACCATACCACCTTTTTCATTGATGAGTGAAAGGGCATACTCGAGCTGATCACGGCAGTCACATTTTAAGCTTCCTATCGCATCACCTGTAAGACACTCTGAATGGACCCGAACAACAGGTATTTCACCCAACTCTTTTGCATATATGACAAGGTGCTCTTTTTGCCCCTCTTTAAATGCCTTTACTTTAAAATCGCCAAATCGTGATGGTAAATTCGCTACCTCTGAAATCTTTATATTCATTAATTAATCTTTAAAATGGTAAAATCTTTTCTTCAAACACTATTATAATCAAATATAGCAAAAAAAGGGTTTAAAAATGTTTCAAAGATTCCGTCGTACTCGGCTCAATCCACATCTGCGTGCATTAGTGCGTGAGACACATGTAAGAGCAGATGATTTTATCTATCCGCTTTTTATTAGAAGTGGAGAGGGTATTAAAACAGAAGTAGCTTCCATGCCGGGTGTTTATCAGATGAGTATTGATATGGCCATAAAAGAGTGTGAAGAGTTGAAATCTTTGGGACTTTATTCCATTATACTGTTTGGTATTCCTGATGTAAAAGACTCTATTGGAAGTGATGCGCTTTGTGAACATGGTATCATAGCATCTGCCGTACGTGAGATAAAACAAGCACATCCCGATATGTTTATTGTGACAGATTTATGTTTTTGTGAATATACGGACCATGGGCATTGTGGTATTATTGATGAAGAAAAAGAGACCGTTCTCAATGATGCAACACTGGAGATCTCAGGGCAGCAGGCAGTCATTCATGCAAAAGCAGGTGCAGATATGATAGCACCGAGCGGAATGATGGACGGCATAATTGAGACTCTGCGTGAGGCACTTGATGAGGCAGGATACAGTGAACTGCCTATTATGGCATATTCGACAAAATTTGCTTCAGGTTATTATGGACCGTTTCGTGATGTAGCAGAATCAACTCCAAGCTTTGGTGACAGAGCTTCTTATCAGATGGACCCGGCTAATCGTCGTGAAGCAATCGCAGAGTCTATCAGTGATGAAGCTCAAGGAGCTGATATACTTATGGTAAAACCGGCTCTTGCATATCTCGATATTGTACGTGAGATAAAAGACAATACAACACTTCCAATGGCAGTTTACAATGTAAGTGGTGAATATGCGATGCTGAAGTTTTCCGGAATGAATGATTTGATAGATTATGAGCGAGTAGTTATGGAGACAATGGTGAGTTTTAAACGTGCAGGTGCGGATATCATTATCTCCTATCATGCCAAAGAAGTGGCAAAAATGCTACAAAACAGATAAATTAAAGAAAAGTATACTAAAATTACTGATAATAAAAGACAGGATTGTATCGTGAGACATTTTTTAACACTCAAAGATTACACAAAAGAAGAAATTTTAGAGATAATACATCTGGGCCTTGAGATAAAACAAGATCTGCAAGCCGGAATTTATAAAGAAGAGCTAAAACACAAGACATTAGCGATGATTTTTGAGAAATCTTCTACACGAACTCGCGTGAGTTTTGAGACGGGGATGTTTCAGCTTGGCGGTCATGCACTCTTTCTCTCCAATCGTGATATCCACTTAGGACGCGGTGAGCCTGTAAAAGATACGGCACGAGTCATTTCACGTATGTGTGATATGGTAATGATACGAACGTACGAGCACTCTATGATAGAGGAGTTTGCACGATATTCAAAAGTACCTGTCATTAATGGTCTGACAGATTCTTATCATCCTGTACAGCTTTTGGCTGATTATATGACAATGATAGAACATGGTGTAGCAGAGAATGCCGTGGTTGCTTACATCGGTGATGGAAACAACATGACACACTCATGGCTCTTTTTAGCTGCCAAACTGGGTTTTGAATTACGCATTGCAACACCAAAAGGGTATGAAGTAGAGGCTGAGGTACTGCATGAGGCACTTGCATTTGCAAAAGAGAGCGGGGCTGTTATCAAAGTTATGAATGATCCTAAAGAAGCGGTTCGTGGAGCAACTATTGTAACAACAGATACATGGGCGTCCATGGGTCAAGAGGATGAAAAAGAGCAGCGTATAAAAGATTTTGCAGGTTTTATGGTAGATGGTCTGATGATGTGTCTCGCAGATAAAGATGCGAAGTTTTTACATTGTCTACCTGCGTATCGTGGTCAGGAAGTCAGTGAGGAGATTTTAGAGTCTCACGCAGAGATAGTTTTTGTCGAAGCAGAAAACCGTCTTCATGCACAAAAAGGTCTGATGGTCTGGTTGGATCAACACAGAGACTAATTTTTAGTCTCTAAATCCATCCTTTGGCATTTTCCAGGATGGCTTTATTACTTGTATCGTATGCTTTGATAATAGCTGAGATTAACGCAGTTCCCTGATCGAAGTATTTATCTGGATCGACTTTATTCGGAGTTTTTAGCAGCTTTTTTTGTGCAAAATTTATATAAGATCTTACACCTTTGTTGATAGTTGTGAGTTCATTATTTATATTTGCTCCTAGTTCACCTGGATGCTTTGCAACGATTTGTGTCATCTGATTTTGAAGTTTTTTATTTAAAGACTGCAGCTCATAAGCAAGTGCTTGAATATTTTCAATATCACTCTTGGTAACTTTGCCTTTTGCTGCGATACCTGCTCCCAAACCTCTCAGTCGTCCCGTATATTCTGTCATAGGAAGCATAATCTCCATCATTACCGAAGAGATGTCTTTTCCAAAAGGTGTGAGATCTTTTGCAAAGCGTTTTGAGACACTTTGTGCAAGCATAAGTGTATGGTCTATCTGCTCTGTATAAGCAGAAAAGGTTTTTTGTGGATCTTGTTTAAATGCTTTACGGTTGAGTTTTATCAGTGCTTGAGATATTGCGGTTGCACGTGAATTTATAACAGGGTCAGCTGCAAGTGGGAGTGATTCCATATTGCCAATGGCCCTTTTCATATCATCTCTGCTGGTAAAAACAAGCAGCATTGCTGCTGTATTACCATTGAGATAAGAGTTTGTTAAACCCCTTGTCTTTTGTGTCGCTATGATAAGGTTTTTTAAACTTTCTATATATTTAGAGGTATTTTTCTGATCTTCATTACTGAAGAAAGATCTTGCCTGTAAATTAAAGAGGAGTAGTAAAATAAGTACAAGTGAACGCATTGTGACTTCCTGTTATTGTTTCAAGATGTTATTGTGGTTATGCGTTATTGTACCTAATTAACTTAATTAATACCTTATACCAGTGACAGTTCTTATTTTTTCTATCATTGGTAGTGCGATCTCTTTGGCTTTTGTTGCACCAAAATCAAGAATATCTCTTACTTCATCCTGATGTGCTTGGTAGTAAGCTCTTTTTTCTCTGTAAGGTTTGAAATACTCCCAGATGACATCATGCAGGTAAAGTTTAAAATGTCCATGACCCTCTCCACCACGTTTATAGCGCTCTTGAAGTTCTCTGCACTCATCTTCATTTAAAAAGAGTTTTGCCATATTGTAAACATTACAGTTTTCATACTCTTTTGGTGCTTCCATCGGAACATTTTCAGTAACAATTTTTTTAATAGTTTTAAGCTGTTTTTTTTCATCACCAAAGATGTTTACCGTGTTGTTGTAGCTTTTTGACATCTTTTGACCATCAATTCCAGGAACTGTTGCAACATTTTCTTCTATCTTAAATGTTGGAAGTTTAAATATCTCTCCATACTCATTGTTAAATTTCACAGCGATATCACGGGCAATCTCCACATGTTGGATCTGGTCTTTTCCAACTGGAATGATGTCCGGAGAGTAGAGCAGAATATCTGCTGCCATCAGGACTGGATAGGAAAAGAGTGAATGGTTCGCAGCGATGCCTTTGGCAGTTTTATCTTTGTAACTGTGAGCACGCTCTAAAAGCCCCATCGGTGTAAACGAAGAGAGTGCCCAATAGAGCTCTAGTACCTCTTTTACATCGGACTGTACCCAAAAAGTTGCTTTTTTAGGGTCAATTCCCAAAGCCAAAAAGTCAGTTGCACTCTGCATAGTAAGTTCTGCTAGTTTTTTCCCATCTTTGACACTTGTCATCGCGTGATAGTTCGCTATAAAAGCAAAAGTATCATTCTCTTTTTGTGCATCGACCATCTGTTTAATAGACCCAAAATAGTTTCCAATATGCAAATCACCTGATGGTTGAATACCAGTTAATACTCTCATATCTCAAATTCCTAAATAATTTTTTGTGTATTATACCCATCTCAGCTTTATTTTGTTATTATATATCTAAATATAAGGGCCCAAATGTGCTCGTAATAAAAGGATTTATGATGATAGTACAATATCGTGCAAAAGATATTAATTTAAATGATGCAAATAAAGCACACATTGAAGCTGCAGTAGAGAAATTTAAAAAATATTCATTGGATTTAACACGTGTTATGTGTAATGTAATGGCTCAAAAAGATGGTGTTAGTGTTGAGTTCGAGATTCATGTGGCACATGCTGCGCCAATCGTCATTACAGAGAATGATAAAGATTTGGATGCTGCGATCGATATCGCAATTGATCGTGCAAGTAAAGCACTTCGTCGTCTCCATGATAAAATGAAAGATCATAAAGCATCTTCAATAAAAGAATTAGATGTAGTTGATGCATAAAAGTGTATCGGCTCTATTGATTTTCTTTCTTTTAGCCTTCTCTATAGAGGCTAAAGAGACAAAAAAGTACTCTTTTCGGGTTGCTTACGGATATGCAAGTGAGAAAGATTTGGGAGATATCCTATTTACTTTAAACTTTTCTAGACATCCAAGAGATTTAAGTACAGTTGCCGTGGATGGCGGTTACCTTCTTTATGAAGCAATAGGAGATATGCCTTTAGAACTGTATGCAAAAGGTGGTTTGTCTTATTTTTATGAAGATCAATTTAACAACACCTATGAAGCTATTGTATATCTAAAGCTCATCTATAATCTGGATTTTTATGAAAATAGAGTGCGTTTTGGTTTTGGTGAAGGTGTCTCTTATGTAAACGACAAGTTAGAATCTGAAGTCATTGAAGCAAGAGTAGAGAATGATAAAACTTCTAAGTTTTTAAACTATCTTGATATCACTATAGATTTTGATATCGGAAGAGTGACGGGTGTCAAAGCTTTGGAAGATGTCTATTTTGGTTATCTTTTAAAACACCGTTCTGGAGTATTTGGTCTCTACAACGGTGTTCATGGTGGGTCTAACTATAACTCTTTGTATATAGAGACGAATTTTTAAAGGCAAAAATATGTATGATTGGATACTTTGGTTTCATGTGATCTCGTTTATCTCGTGGTTTGCAGTACTGTTTTATCTACCACGGCTCTACGTATATCATATGGAACATATAGAGAACAGAGGTTTTGTTGAGGTTGTTAAGATTCAAGAGATGAAACTCTACAAGTACATTGGTGTGCCTTCTATGTGGTCGACAATTATCAGTGGAGCTGCTCTTATCTATATGGGTGAGTGGATGCGTTCACCTTGGTTGCATGCAAAACTACTCTTTTTAGCTCTTTTGATAGCGTACTTTTATTCTTTAGATGTAATCCGTAAGCGATTGCTTGAAGATAGATGTACAAAAAGTGGAAAATTTTTCAGAATGTATAATGAAGTACCGACAATTTTAATGCTTTTAATCGTCGGTATGGTAGTGTTTAAGCCTTTTTCTTAAAACAAAAAGGCTTCTATTTTTTACTCTCTTGCTCTTCTTGTTGCATACGTTTAAAAAGTACGACACCCAAAGTTGTTAGTGCTGCACCTGAAAACAAAAAAACAATCGCTAGTGATATATTCATCATCTCTCTCCTCTTCTTTTTGCTTTAAAGAGCAGTGGTGTCCCTTCAAAGTTAAATGTTTCACGAAATTTATTTGTCAGATAACGTCTGTAGGTAAAGTGAAGCCCTTTTGGTTTGTTCATAACGATGGCAATCTTTGGAGGGCGTGTCTCATACTGTGTCGCATAGTAGATACGAATAACTTGACCGTGCATACTTGGGAGTGTATGGCGGCGAAGCGCGCGTTCAAGAACTTCATTGACCTGAGATGTCGAAATTCTTTGTGAATAGTTCTCATTGATCTGTAAGATCATATCATGGAGTTTATCAACCCGCTGACCGCTTTTTGCAGAGAGTGTAATGATAGGTGCATAGGAGAGAAATTTAAATCGCTCACGCACCTCTTTGATGATTTTATCATGTTCTTGTTTGTCTGCGATATCCCATTTATTTAGAACGATGATACAGGCAAGATGATTATGATCAACAAGTCCTGCGATTTTCTCATCAAGGTCCAAAAATGGCTGGCTTGCATCAAGGACAACGAGTGCCATATTTGCATTCTCTAACATTGCTTTTGTACGCATAAGAGCATATTTTTCAATCCCTATGATACGTCCCCGGCGGCGTAGTCCTGCAGTATCGACAAAAGTAAGCTGTTTACCTTCATACTCAACCGTCTCATCGATCGGATCTATGGTTGTTCCCGCAACACTACTTACTACAGAGCGTTCTTCCCCTAGAAGAGCATTTAAGAGTGAACTTTTACCAACATTTGTACGTCCGATAATGGCGATTTTGATGTGGTTAATGTCATTTTCATCAAACTCTTTGATGTTGTCATTGTTCGCAAAGATTGAGTCATCTTCAACTTCATCTTCATCCTCGTCCCAGTAGTAAAAATCATCATCTTCATCTTCTTCATACTGTGCAAAGAACTCTTCATCACTGAGCTCCTCTTTTTCTTCATGCACAACTGTGATTTCATCTTCTTCTTTGATGATATCTTCATCAGGGAGTTTTTCATATATCCAATCAAGCAGTGCTACAGTATTTCTGTTATGTGATACTGATATACCAAAGATATCCCCCGTCCCAAATTCATAGAAATCCCAAAGCTTCTCTTTCATCTTATCATTATCTATTTTGTTGACAACAAGGGCAATCTCTTTACCCATTGACTGAAGTTCATAAAAGAACTTTTTATCTTCATCTTCAGGGATGCTTTTCCCATCTACCATATAAAGGATGATATCTGCTGCATAGGCAGCTTTAAGGCTCATCTCTTTTATTTTGTCAAACAGCTCACAACCTTTGTCTAGTCCACCTGTATCAAGAAGAATTGCTTGCTTGTCATTGATGACGACATGCTTTCTCTTTACATCACGAGTTGTGCCTGCAAGGTCTGATGTGATGGCATCTCTGTTTTTTATAAGTCTGTTAAAGAGTGAACTTTTTCCAACATTTGGACGTCCGATAATGGCAATTTTTTTCATGGAGTGTAACCTTATATAAATAATAATGAAAGCGTATTAGTTTTTTTTGAAATTATATCTAAATAATGAAAGAAAAGGGTCTGTTGAGGTTTAAATACCCTGCGTGAGGGTATTTAAAAGAGGGGTTATTCTGTAGGAAACTCTTTGTCAAGTTGCTCTAATGCCTGTTTTGATTGAAACTGCTGCCAGAGTGCATTATCATTTTTAAAGCTTGACTTGATAGCTTTTTTCACCTCTGCATTGATACTTTCTTCAGGAACAGTTACAAGCAAATAGATAGCACCTGATGGAGCTTCCCAGTAGTCAATTGCCTTAGAGTTTTTCAGATCAACTTTTGCAAGCTGTTTTGTGACGGCAGTTGTTACTTTATCAACTGTCTCAGCTGAACCGTTACCAGTTGCACGTGTAAAACCTTCTACTTTATCTTTTACCTCTGTTTGGATCTGTTGTGCAAGTGATGAACGACCGTTCATAAGTGCTACTCTTCTCATATGAGCGATGCCTGCAGCAGACTTCTCAGCAACACCGACACCTGCGTAATAACCTTCAACTTGAGGAATACATGTCCACCTCGGTGCTAAAACATTTTCTATTTTACATTGAAAAGTTGGATTGTAAGCCTCTTTTTTCGGCTCTGGCTTCTTGTCACTACATCCTGTGATTGTCAGCAGTGCAACAGCTATGACAGCAGTGTTTTTGACAATATTTTTCATTAAACTAATCCTTCTTGTAAACTTAAGTAAAGATATACTAACATAAATATTTAATAAGAAATATTAAAAAAAAGAGAAAAAATAGAGATTAAGGAAAATTGTGAAGCAATATTATGGCTATGCAAATTTTAGAGATGATACAAGACAACTGATAGAAAGAGTCAAAGATTTTGAAGCCGAGGCAATAGTCACAATAGCACGTGGAGGCTATACACTTTCACATGCTATGGCTGAGGGTTTAGATATCCGTGATGTGCAGAGTATTCGAACAGAGTTGTATGACAAAGAGTGCAAACGAGAAACATTGAGTCTTTTTGGAAGTTGTGACTTTAAAGTCACAAAGGTGTTGGTTGTAGATGATATTGCTGACAGTGGAGAAACATTAGCATATATTATGGAGTATCTGCAAAAAAACTTCTCCGATGTAACTTTTAAATCAGTAACACTTTTTTATAAGAAAACATCTATTTACGAGCCTGATTTTTGGGTCAATGAGGCAAATGCATGGATAGAGTTTTTCTGGGAGAAAGATTTTCTTTAAGGTTGTCTGTGTCCGCTATGGAGTTTGTTAAAGTCCGTATCATAGATATATGCAGCGATATCCTCTAAAACATCTTTTTCATAAGCAATGTGGGGCATTAGCTCATGTTTTTTGATGGCATCTTGCATGATAGAGGTCTCACGTGAGGGGTTTGCTACCCACTCAGAGAGGTACTTTACAAAATCTCGCTTCTTTGGAAATGCACTTATATATCTTTTGCGTACTTCTATGATAGCCGGAGCAGACTTCTCTTCAAGCTCAAAATGGCATGTTACACAGTTACCGTGAAAGAGCAAGGCACCCATCTCATCTGAAGCATGTAGGCTAACAAGTGTAAAAAGAAGTATTAAAAGTTTTCGCATTTATCCTCGTGCCTTTTTAATCATCTCATAAGCCTGATTGATCTCTTGGGTCTTTTGGGTCGCTTCTTCTATATAGCTCTCACTTTTACCTTGAGACTTGATGATGTCAGGATGATATTGGCGTACAAGTTTTCTGTAGGCTTTTTTGATCGTTGCCATATCATCATTTGGAGATACACCGAGAAGTTTGTACGCATCTTCAAGAGATTGTTTTGGCTGCACATTTTGCATCATCTGCTCAAACTGATCAAAAATTGCGTGGTATGCATTTGGGTCAAACTGCATCGCTTCTGCAATGGTTGCGAGAATTGTCTCTTCACTTTTGGTGACTTCACCATCTGCAAAACTAAGCTGAATTAAAAACTGCATAAATTGATGCTGCATTGCCTGGGAGCGTTTTGTTGCGTGAGAGAGTGCGTGAGCTAAATGTTCGATGTTATCCGTTCTGTTTTTCTCTTCGTTGAAAATATCTTTGAGTATCGCTTTTGCCTTGTGTGGCTCTGGGAATACAGAAGATATATCATCAAGCATATTCGATATAAGTTCGGCCTCAAGTGCATCAACCCGTCCGTCTGCTTTGGCAACTTTTGCACTAAGGGCTACAAAGAGCCCCAATTCATTCTTTTTCAGTGAATCATAGGAGATAGAGAAATCTTTAAAGGTCTCTTTCGAGTACGTTTCATACCTTGCATAACTTTTAAATACATAATAAAAAATAGCACCAAGAAGCGCAAGAAGTAGTATATTTCCCATCAAGTTCCTTTGTAAAAGAGGTCTGTTGTTTTTATGTTATTATACAGATGAAAAGAAAATAAAAAGCAAGGAGTTTATCATGGTAAAAGTACTGAGTGATGATACCCGTAAAGATTTCCTAGGATTTGAGCTGAGTGGGATTGTTACAGCTGAGGATTATGAAAAAACATTGATTTCTGCTGTGCAAGAGAAACTCAAATCAACAGATAAACTCAGAGTACTTTATCATGTAAAAGAGGATTTTGATTCTTATGAGCTCAAAGCGATGTTTGATGATGCAAAAGCAGGAGTGGAGTTTTGGAATAATTGGGAGAAAATTGCTGTTGTCAGTGATGTTTCATGGATAATCAACGCTGTAAAGATATTTGCTTTTATGCTGCCTGGAGAGATTAAGACTTTTTCTAATGCTGAGCTAGAAGAAGCGAAGGAGTGGTTATTTTCATAAAATGATACAATTCGCTTTATGAAACGTCTTAGAAATTTAAACAAGGGTGTAAAGTATATGCTGATAGCTAGCTTTACATTCGCAATTATGGGGGCTTTTGCCAAGCTTTCAAGCCAGTATATGAGCTCACTTGAAGTGGTCTTTTTTAGAAATATTGCCGGTGTCATACTCATCGGTCTAGCCGTGCTGAAAAAACCGATGCAGCATCAGGGTGGCAAACCTTTACTGCTCTTTTTTCGTGGCTTTATGGGATTTGTAGCACTTTTGGCCTTCTTTTACAACATTGCACATATCTCTCTTGGTGATGCAATGACCTACTCAAAGACATCTCCTATATTTACTGCAATTTTTGCCTGGCTTTTTCTGCGTGAGAAGCTTGATCTTAAGGCTTGGATAGCTGTTTTTGTCGGTTTTATCGGTATCGTGTTTATTACACAGCCTAGTGGATTTGGATTTTCAAAATATGACCTGCTAGGAATATTTTCCGGTGTAGGTGCTGCACTGGCTTATACTTCTGTACGTGAGCTAAAAAGCTACTATGATACACGAGCAATAGTGCTTTCCTTTATGCTTGTTGGTACTATTGGTCCTGTTGTGCTCTTTGCTGTATCTCCATATATTCATATGCCAGAACTTGATTTTATGCTTGGGGAATTTGTGATGCCAGAGGGCATTGTCTGGGTTTATGTTATAGCGATGGGACTCTTTGCAACACTCTCTCAAGTGCTGATGACAAAAGCATATGGGGAGACAAAAGCAGGAATTGTCGGAGCGGTAAGTTATACGAATATACTCTTTTCAATTTTAGTTGGACTCTTTCTTGGTGATGCACTTCCAAGCCTAAGTACGAGCTTTGGAATCATTCTTATTGTCTTTGCTGGAGTGATGGTGGCAAGGGCTAAATAGATTTTTACAATAATTTGGCTATAATCTCTTACATTTTTTTAAAGGGCACCTCTAAAAATTCTAACAGTCCTCAGAGGGATAAAACAGAGATGAAATTGTGAAGAACTTTTTTTGAGTCATAGCTAAAGCTATGATGATGAAAAATTCTTTGCAAGTTTGCTCTGTTTTATCCCTCCCTTCGGGCAAAAGAGAAAAGTCCATACTCTGCGTTAATCTTTTTTAACTTAGCTACGGCTAGGTTTTCAAAAGACTGCCTTGATTATGAATTTTTCTCTTATGCTGAGGATTATTAGAGTTTTTAGAGGTGCCCTAAAGGGTATAGATGAAACTTTTGGCTGGTCCTTGCGTTATTGAAAGCGAGGAAAATATTTTTAAAATTGCGAAGTCTTTGGAGAAGTATCAAGAAGATAGCACGATAGACTTCTATTTTAAAGCGAGTTTTGACAAAGCAAACCGAACATCACTGGAGTCTTTTCGCGGGCTTGGAATGGATGAAGGGCTGCGTATACTACAGAAAGTCAAGGATGATTTTGGCTATAAAGTAGTAACGGATGTGCATGAGTCTATTCAGGTTGCACCTGTGGCAGAAGTTGTAGATATGCTGCAGATTCCTGCTTTTTTATGCCGTCAAACAGATCTGCTTGTAGCATGTGCCAAGACAGAGCGTGAGATAAACATCAAAAAAGGGCAGTTCTTAGATGCCAATGCGATGCAGTATCCGCTCTTAAAAGTGCTCCAAACACGTGGTTGTTCTCAAGCGACATATGAGAATTCACAAAAGCACGGAGTATATCTCTGTGAACGCGGTAATACTTTCGGCTATGGCAACTTGGTTGTTGATATGCGAAACTTGGTACTGATGCGTGAGTTTGCACCAGTCATCTTTGATGCAACACATTCAGTACAACGTCCGACTGCAGAGAACGGTAAAACCGGAGGAGACAGCTCAATGGTTCAGTATCTCGCAAGTGCTGCTGCAGCTGTTGGAGTTGACGGTTTCTTCTTTGAGACACACTTTGATCCAAGTATTGCACTCTCAGATGGTCCAAATATGATAAAACTTGATGAGCTCGATGCTCTCATAACAAAAATCAAAAAAATTCAAGAAATTAAATAAAGGAAGTAAAGATGAATCTAATCGAAGGTAGATTAAAAGTAGTAAACGGTAAAAAAATTGCGATAGTAAGTACAAGATGGAACCATTTCATCGTTGACAGACTTGTAGAAGGTGCAAAAGATGCATTTGACAGACATGGTGGAAAGCAAGATGACTTGACACATGTTTTGGTCCCGGGTGCCTTTGAACTTCCAATGGTAGTAGACCAGCTTCTCTCTAGCGGAAAATATGATGCTATATGTGCACTTGGTGCAGTTATTCGTGGTGCGACACCGCATTTTGACTATGTAAGTGCAGAAGCAACAAAAGGTATCGCTACAATGAGTCTAAAATACCAAAAACCGGTAAGTTTCGGACTTCTTACAACTGATACTATCGAGCAGGCAATCGAGCGTGCAGGAACAAAAGCAGGGAACAAAGGTTTTGAGGCAATGACGACAGTTATTGAGATGTTAGACCTTTACGAAGCTCTATAAAAATGCACTAGTGCATTGGGCTTTCTGCCGAAGAAAACCCAGTGTTAACGTAGGTAGCAGGATTACTCCTGATACCGTACAAAATGAAGAAGGGGGTTCCCTTCATTTTATGTAATAAAATTAAGGAGTTATGATGGCAACAAGACATCATGCAAGAATGGCTGTTGTCAGCCTTTTGTACGCGTTTGATTTAGGCAATGGCAATACTTCAGAACATACAACAGAGATACTAGAAGAGAAAAAAATTCGTAATAAACAGCGTGATTTTGCACTTGATCTCTATGAAGGTGTAATGGAGCACTTAGAAGAGATAGATAAGGCAATCACCCTGCATTTGAAAGATTGGGATTTTGAGCGTTTGGGTGCGATTGAGCGTGCAACTCTTCGTCTTGCTGCTTATGAAATCTTATTTGGTGATTTGGATTCTGCTGTTGTTATCAATGAGGCAGTAGAGATTACAAAATCTTTTGGAACAGAGCAATCTCCGAAATTTATCAATGGTGTTTTAGACGCGATAGCAAAAGATAAAAAGTAAAAATATGAAAAAAATCGTTCTTCTTGCAGTGCTTCTTGCAACATATGCTTTTGGAGCAAATCAGTGTATCGTCTGTCATAAAGGCATCGAAGATATTCGTGATAGAAACTCTTCGATGATGCGCTCGATTTTGCGAATATCAGAGAAAGCTGGACATCCTGGAAATGACTGTATCGTCTGTCATGGAGGAAATCCAAAAAGCAAAAGTAAGAAGTATGCACACAGAGGAACAGTAGAGTACTTTAAGAGTAATCCAGGCCCAAAAGAGTACTATCCCGCACCGGCAAGCTCTTGGATAAATCAAAATACATGTGGTGTTTGTCACCCTAACCAGGTAGCGGCACAGATGAACTCTTTGATGATGACCGAACAGGGAAAGATTCAAGGAGCGATGTGGAGCTTTGGTGCCAAAGAGGGCTACACCCATGTCAATGGAAACTACAAAACAAAAAATCCGGACGATCCGCATAAACGATTAGGTACGGACACTTACCGGGTCTATATGGAAAAGCTTGCAATGATGGAGCCGCAGGGTTTTCCAACAGAGATGAAAGAACTCCCCGCCGCACCTACAGTTGAAGAGATACACAAAGACCCGTCACTTGCAGTTTATACCTACCTCCGTCAAGAGTGTCTGCGTTGTCATACAGGAAGTAAAGGTCGTTACAGACGAGGTGATTATAGAGGAATCGGGTGTGCATCATGTCATGTTCCTTATTCAAATGAGGGCTTTTATGAAGGTAATGACAAAAGCATCAAGAAAAAAGAACGCGCTCATATGCTCTCGCACCAGATTCAATCTTCACGCAAGGTAAAAGTTAAGATCCATGATGTAGAGTACAGTGGTGTACCGGTTGAGACCTGCTCAACATGTCATAACCGTGGAAAACGCATTGGAGTGAGTTATCAGGGACTTATGGAGACAGAGTATCAGTCTACTTTTGATGCCGAGGGACATGGACAGCCAAAGCTCCATACGAAACGTTACCTGCATATGAAAGAGGATGTACATTACAAAAAAGGGATGTTGTGTCAGGATTGCCATACATCAAATGACCTTCATGGTGACGGTTTTTTAGCGGGAGCAAACCTGGGAGCTGTTGAGATAGAGTGTCAGGATTGTCACGGGACTACAAAAAAATACCCTTGGGAATTGCCAATAGGGTACTCTGATGAATTTTCTGAAAAAGAAAAAGTCGGAAAACCAAGAGGTGTGACACAAACAGTTGCAAAATATCTCAAACAGGGCTACCTTCCAAAAGACAAAGGTGATGGTTACATCTTGACAGCACGTGGAAATCCACTTCCAAAAGCCGTTAAAAAAGGCAACAAAATCATCATGCATCTGGCTTCTGGCAAAGATATCGAACTCAAACCGCTTAAGCTTTTAAAAGAGGAAGAGGCACTCTCAAAAGAGGCACTCGTTGCTATGGATGTCGTTGAAGCACATACATCTGAGATGGAGTGTTATACCTGCCATGCAACATGGGCACCACAATGTTACGGATGTCATGTCAAAGTTGACTACAGCGGAGGCAAAAAAAATCCGGACTATCTAAAAGCCTCCCATGATCATGATATGCATGGAACAACAGGTGGTATGCGAGATCTGAAGAAGTACCTTGTTCCTGGAAAGGTAACAGAGACTCGCTCTTATCTGCGTTGGGAAAACCCTGCTCTGGCACAAAATGGGGAGGGACGTATAACTCCTGTTATTCCTGGGTGTCAGACAACTATTACCGTAATTGGTAAAGATGGAAAAGCACTACTGCAAAACTATATCTTTAAAATTCCAAATGTAGAAGGTGCAGGTAAAGAGGGACAAAATGCCATCGATATGGCTCCTGTTCAACCTCATACCATTCAAAAAGAGGCACGTTCGTGTGAGAGCTGCCATACTTCAGATAAGGCACTTGGACTCGGTGTCGGTGGTGGAAAGCTGGGTGCTGATCCGAGTAAAACAACAATTATGGACTTGATGAGTGCAGACGGTAAGATAGTACCAAAACAAGTAGATGAGCAGATTCCAGCAATCCCAAATCTGAAACATGATTACTCACAGTTTGTTGATGAAAATACAACACAGTTAATGACGGTAGGGCATCACTGGAAGCTTTCGCATCCATTGCAAAAAGATGAAAGAGACAAGCTTGACCGTCGTGGAGTATGCTTGTCCTGTCACCAAGATATTCCAAAGGGTAACCTTGCTGTATCGGCAATGACGCATATTGCTCAGATGGCAGAGCTAAAAATTGACAACAAAGAACATCAGGGAATTTTAAATAAGATACTTAATCTTGGTGCATTGCTTCAAGTTATAGGTGGAGGGTTTATAATACTTCTGATTTTATATGTTATCTATAGAAAGTTCATAAAGCAAAAATCGATTAATCCAATGAGTAGAGGATGGAAATAGTGAAAAGAATGATAGTCATGTTGAGTCTGGCAGTTGCACTCTTTGCAAATGATATGATCATAAAAGAGAGTCACTGCAGTGTTGATGCAACGATAAACAATATAATAGATGCACCAAAACTTGTGCAAAAATTAAATAAAGCACTTGATGATATCACAACAAAAGCGGGACAATGCAAAAGAGACTAAGCAAAGAAGAAGCACTTGATCTAATCAGAAATGCAGATCTTAAAACTTTAGGAAAGATGGCAAGCGAGCGTAAGCGTGAGCTCCATCCAAAAGGAATCACTACTTTTGTCATAGACAGAAACATAAACTATACAAACATCTGTTGGGTTGATTGTAAGTTTTGTGCCTTTTACAGACATGAAAAAGATGCTGATGCCTATGTACTTACCTTTGATGAGATAGATGCAAAGATAGATGAACTGTTAGAGATCGGTGGAACGCAGATACTCTTTCAAGGCGGTGTGCATCCAAAACTAAAAATCGAGTGGTATGAGGATCTGGTAGAGCATATTCATCAAAAATATCCGACAATTACGATTCACGGATTTAGCTCGATCGAGATAGATTTTATCGCCAAGGTCTCACGCATCTCTGCTGAAGAGGTACTAGAGCGTCTAAAAGCAAAAGGTTTGGCTTCTATTCCGGGTGCAGGTGCAGAGATACTCTCAGACAAGGTACGAGATGTCATCGCTCCTAAAAAGATTGATGCAGATGTGTGGGTAGACATCCATAGAAAAGCCCATAAGCTTGGTATAAAAAGTACAGCTACGATGATGTATGGAACAGTAGAGAGTGATGAGGATATCATCGAACATTTTGATATGATTCGTCGTCTTCAAGATGAGACAGGCGGATTTAGAGCCTTCATCATGTGGAGCTTTCAAGGGCAAAATACAGAGCTTTTACGCCTCATTCCAGATATGGAAAAACCATCATCAAACCGCTACTTAAGACTTTTGGCAGTTGCACGGCTCTATCTTGACAATGTAGTAAATATTCAAAGCTCATGGGTAACACAAGGACCTTACATCGGACAGATGGCACTGCGTTTTGGTGCAAATGATTTGGGTTCAACTATGATGGAAGAGAATGTTGTAAGCTCTGCGGGTGCTGCATTTTCCATGGCAAAAGATGAGATGGTTCACCTCATTAAAGATATAGGTGAGACACCGGCGATTCGAAATACTGCTTATGAGACTTTAGAGATATTTGAGTAGATGAAAAAAATAGTATTAGCATTTTTATTGATAGGACAGATTGTAATGGCAGCAAAGATTGATAGTATTGAAGTTAAAGGGATAACGATTCCTCTGATTTTTGAAGAAGATGTGCGTTTACCGATTGTAAATACACAGATAGTTTTTACAAATTCAGGAAGTATAACAGACAAAAAGATAGCAGGTCTTGCAAAGTTTTCTGCAAAGATGCTCAATGAAGGCTCACGTGAGATGGGTGCAAATGGATTTGCCGAAAGATTAGAGTCCAAAGCTATTCACATTGCAGCATCGACGGGGAGTGAAACTTTTGTTATTGATACAGGCTCACTTAATGAGCAGTTTAAAGAGAGTATGAAGTACCTCAAGATGCTTTTAGAAGAACCAAACTTTACAAAACGCTCATTAGAGAAAGTAAAGACGATGACAATGGGTGCAATCTCACGCAAAGAAAATGATTATGACTATGTAGCTTCCAATGCACTCAAAAAACTGCTCTTTGATGGAACGGTTTTAGCACAGCCCTCAGCTGGGACACTAGAGAGTGTCAAAAGCATCAAGCTAAAAGATGTAGAGAGCTTTGTAAAAGAGCATCTTGTTCTCTCACGTGCTATTATAGTCGTTGGTGGGGATGTGGATATCGAAGATATCAAAAAGCAGATGAAAAAAGTGCTTAAAATTTTGCCAAAGGGCAAATCTGAACCACTGCCTCACTATGAAGCAAGCAGTGATGCAAAGACAGATATCTTAAAACGCACAACAGAGCAGGCATATATCTACTTTGGTTCACCATACAATATGGCCGTCAATGATGAAGATTACTATAAAGCAAGAGTAGCGACATTTATCTTGGGAACTGGTGGTTTTGGAAGCAGACTTATGGAAGAGATACGTGTAAAACGTGGACTTGCATATTCTGCGTATGCCCGTGTGCATGTGAGTAAATCAGTAAGCTATTTTAACGGTTACCTTCAAACGAAGATAGAGTCACAAAATGAAGCAAAAGAGACGGTAAAAGAGGTCATAGCAGAGTTTGTTGCAAAAGGTGTAACCGCAGATGAGTTAGAGCAGACAAAGAAGTTTTTACTCGGAAGTGAACCACTGCGTGTAGAGACAATGAGCCAGCGCCTTAACCGTACTTTTATGGACTACTATAAAGGTTTTAAACCGGGACATTCTCAAGAAGAGCTAGAGAAGATTAAAAATCTTAAACTTGCAGACTTAAACAAGTTTATAAAAGCACATAAAGAGATATTAGAATTGTCTTTTGCTATTGTGACGAAGTAAAGAGATACTCTTTGCTTTACAGACTTGATTTTATCTTATGGGGTATGGATAACAGTGGACTTGAATTATAAGTGAACCGTTTGTTTAGTACTTTTTGATATATCAGGAATATATAATATGTCATTAATATTTGAATTTTGAGAGATAGGTTCACCTATTATTTCCAAGGATTTGTTAGGGTATATGCTTAATAGTTGTTTTTGTATTTCCTTTGCCAAATAATATGCTAAAGATGGTGGTACAGCATTTCCTACCATTTTATAACCTGCACTCAAATTTTTATAATAAAATTTATGATTATCTGGGAATGTTTGAATTCTAGCACATTCTCTAATGCTAAGTCTTCTATATAAATGTTCACTATGAGGAACAAATATTCTTTTATTTTGCTCCACAAATTGCATTTTAGGAGCTTGCGGATGAAGTGGAGCATGTCTTCCACCTGCTTGTATTGTAAATGATGGTTCATCCCAACTTCTGACTCTATTTCTTGACATAAACATTGATGAAAAACCACCAGTCATAAATTCATGATTTTCAATCTTACAGTCATCACCATTTGTATAATTTTTATCTTTCGCAGGTAAAACATTATCTTTTAAATCAAAAATTACATCTTTTAAGAATCTTTTTTTTGAAAATGGTTTTGGGAATTCAAAGGTGATATTTAAATCTTTTCTAAATCCAATAAAAAATACTCTTTTTCTATCTTGTGGTACTTTATAGTCATGAGCATTTAAAAGCTTGAATGATAAGTTGTATCCACTATCAATAAAATGATTTTTAATATTTTCTAGTGCTTCACTATGGCGACTTGCTAACATACCAGAAACATTTTCAGCCAAGAAGAACAGAGGTCTTGTATCTCTTAAAACCCTAATAAATTCAAAAAATAGTTGTCCTCTATGATCATTTATTCCTTTAAGCTTACCTGCTTCGCTCCAGCTTTGGCAAGGTGGTCCACCTATTAAACCAATAGCATCAGGAATATCACTTGATGGAATGTTAACAATACTTCTTCTATCTAGTTTAGTATTTGGAAAATTTTTTTCAAATGTTTCCCAAATCTCTTTGTCGTATTCATTTGCCCAAATAGTTTTAAAACCTGCTTTTTCAAAACCTAAATCTAATCCACCAGCTCCAGAAAATAATGATATTATATTCATTTACTTTCCTTAATTGAAAGTTTATTTGTAAATAAAGTTTTTGGCGCTTTTAATAAGTTAATATCAAACTTTAAAGATGGTTCAACTCTTGAACTTGCATTATGTATTCTAAATGAAAGTTCCCAGTCATTATTTAGTTTTATGATAAGCGTTGTTTTAGTGTCTTTTTTATAGTTAATACTAATTATTTTAGTGGGTAAATTTACTTGAGGTATTTTAAACTTAGGAATAATTTCTTTAAATGGCAGATTTAATGTTCCATGTAAGTTATATGCTTGAATTTCTATATTATGTTTACTTTTGATAACTTTATAAAAATCTTTATTTCCTATTAGGTATTCTACTAAAGTAGAAGCAACTTTTGCTGGATTAGTGTTATATATTTTGAATAATTCTTTTTTAAATGCTTCTAATACTGGGTGATATATGGATGTGTGATAATCTCCTAAGGATTCCCAAGTTTTTGTTTTATTACTTTCTTTTCTCATTTTATCAAGAGAATCAAAGATAGGTTTTACTTCATCAAAATAAATATTAGATACAGGTATTCCAAGCCACTTTTTTCCAAAATCAATTTTGTTTGAAAGTCTTGAATGTTTTATAGCTTTATGATTGTTTTTCGCAGATACTCCTATTTCCCACTTTTGTAATAAACGAATAGCAACAATATCTCTTACATCTCCATCTTTACCTTTATCATCTGTTAATATTTCTAGTTGTAAAATGTCATTATCATCAAAGCTATTTGATAGTCTAGGTTCAATATCAATTAAAAAATTTACTGCAAAACTAGCGTAAAGAGAGAATTCACTTTGTATAAGTGTACCAAATGAGTCAAAATGTTTTTTTGCTGTTATATATGCTTTATTTTCTATAACTTCTACTGCTGTACCTCGTTGTAGTTTTTCTTGAAATTCTTTTAAAATGGCATATTCAAATGCTTTTCCATTTTTTGTTTGAGTTGATTCTTTTCCCATCAAATTTCCAATTAATTATTTAAGATTTGTTATGATAACAAAAACTCTCTTTAGAATAAATGTTAGCTTATAATAAAAAAGAAGTATATACCAATTTTATTGGATTTTTAGAAATATGTCAAATTGCAAAGTTTTTAATTAATTTTTGAGATTTTTACTATTATTCTTAAATATTGATTGTGTGTTAATGTCCAAAAAACAGTAATAATATACCAACTGTTTCTTAAAGGAGTGAAGTTGTGAATGTTATGGTTACAAGATTTTTTAATAAGAGTTACGAAATTAATATGGTATAAACATTTATAAAAAAATAAAACGGCAGGGCATGGCACAGACACTTATAGGGCAGATTGACAGGGTTCTTTTTGAGGGGGATGACGGTTTTTTTATTGCGGTACTAAAGTCCGGTGAGAAAATCAGTGGTGTTTACTATGAGAGTGCCATTGAGAACATCAAAGGTTCTGCTATTACGCTAGAGGGTGAGTGGCATGAGCATAAGAAGTATGGACGCACCTTTAAGTTTGACTCCATAAAGGTAAATCAAAACGAACTCTTTTTCTTTCTCAACAAAATCATCAAAGGCTTTACCAAGAAACTCTCAGCAGATCTTATAGAGCATTTTGGTTCAGAAGAGCTTGTCAATATCTTAGACAATGACATTGAGCGGTTGTTGGAGTTTAAAGGCATCAAAGAGAAGCGACTCAAAAAGATTCAAACCTCTTGGAAAAAGTTTCGCTCGATGCGTGAGCTTGGTGAGTTTTTAAGCCCTTATAATGTCTCTCCAACACTCCTAACTACTATTGCAACTGCTATGAAAGATGTGAGTGAGCCCTGTTCTAAAATCAAAGAAAATCCTTATATACTAACTTCCATTTCCGGTATCGGCTTTAAACGGGCTGATGAGTTGGCACTGAAGATGGGTGTCAGTGCTGAGGATGAAAACCGTATCAGCTCGGCGATGGATTATGTGCTTTTAGAATATTGTGAAGCAAATGGAAACTCCTGTATTGAAAAGTCACTGCTCTTTAGCGGACTTGATGAGCTGCTTGGTTTTTATCAAAAAGAGTATCTTTATGAAGCGGCTTTGGTTGAGCGTGTGAGTGAGGGAAGCATTGTCCTTATGCAGCACGATAGACTCTCTCCTGCACGGCTTTATGATGCAGAGAAGTTTTTGTATGATACTTTTACCAAGCGAGCTAAGCTTGACAGTGGGGGATTTGTAAAAGATCTCGACGCATTTTTGGTAGATTCAGAGCTGAAACTTGGTGAGCAACAGCGAAAAGCAGTTGAGATCATCAACAATGGTGCAAGCATCCTTTTCTTGGTTGGTTATGCAGGAACAGGAAAGAGCACAACTTCCAAGACGATTTTAGAGCTTTTAAATACCCGTTATGACAACAAAGAGATTATTACCTGTGCACTTAGTGGTATTGCAGCGCAGCGCATTAGTGATACAACAGGGTTTGAGTCTGCTACGATTCAGTCACTGCTTGTTAAACATGAAGAATCAGACAAGTTTCCCTACTCGGTAGTTCTCATTGATGAAGCCTCGATGATAAACTCGACACTCTTTGCACGCTTAATGGGGAAAATCTCAAATAAAGCCATTGTTATAATTGTAGGGGATGATGCGCAACTACCGCCTATTGGGGCTGGAAATGTGCTGAGTGACGTGCTTACTCTCAATCTTGCTCCCATTGTAAAGCTCACGCAGATATACAGACAGAGTGAAGATCAGGCCATTACGCTCATTGCCAATCAGATCCGACAGGGTGAAGTACCACAGTATAAAGGTGTGTATGAGGATTTTGAATTTGTAGATGTCAATATTGCCAACTATTATGCTCTGAAAAATCAGCTCACGCAAGAGGAGCTTAAAGAGCTACGTGAGAAGAACTCTCAAGATATCATCGCCGAGATGTTGCACCGTGTAGTAGCAAGCATTGAAAAAGCACGCTATCGTCTGAACAATAAGCAGATAAAAGAGTATCTAAACTATTTTCAGGTCATTACGCCGATGAAGGGCGGCACGCTTGGTACGACCAATCTCAACAAAATTTTGCAGGAGTATTTTAACCCCAATCCTAAAAAGTGCATCAAGCGTGGAGAGTTAGAGTTTCGTCTAATGGACAAGGTCGTGCATACCAAAAATGAGAATATGACCTCATGGAGTTCTGAAGGGTTTAAAATGGGGGAAGACTCAAATGAAAGACGAGTCTTTAATGGTATGAGCGGACTGCTCTTTCGCATCGATGAAGAGGAAGAACAGGCCTATGTCTTTTACCCAAATGAAGATATCGTTGTAAAGTATGAGTATGATGAGCTAAAAGCATACCTGATGCTCTCCTATGCTTTGACAATCCACAAAGTACAGGGCATGGAGTATGACATTGTTGTTATTCCAATGAGTTTTACGCATTTTATCATGCACAACACGAAGCTTATCTATACAGCCATCACACGCTCAAAACATCGCTGTATCATCATAGGCGAGAGTGGGGCTTTTGAGTCAGCCTGCAGACGTGTGGCAGTAACAGAGCGTGATACCGTGCTTTTAGAACTTGGGAAAAGTTAAGGGCACCTCTAAAAACTCTAGCCTTCTGAGGATGATTAGAGTTTTTAGAGGTGCCCTTAATCTATTTTCTAAAGAAAAGATTGATACAGAAGGATGTATGATTAGAGTAAGAGCTTAGTTGCAAAAGGAGTCTCTTATGCTAAACAGTTCTAAGATAAAAGCTGTTTTATGTGACATTGGTGGTGTTTTGTATGTTGGAGATAAGCCCATTGACGGTGCCATTGAAGCAGTGAATGCCATAAAACAAAAGTACCCCATCCGATTTTTAACTAACACAACCCAAAAAACTTCTTCTCAGGTTGTAGAAAAGCTTCAAAAGATGGGCTTTGATATAGATGCGCAAGAACTCATTACTGCTCTAGATATAACGAAGCGATTTTTGGAAAACGAGAAAAGTTCGGCAGAGTTTTTGTTGACAGAGGATGCAAAGAAGTTTTTTACTGATCTGCAGCAGTATCCTAAAAAATATGTTGTCGTGGGCGATGCACAGGAAAACTTCTCATACCAGAATCTTAATCGTGCTTTTCGTATGCTTATGGAAGATGCCCAGCTGGTTGCCATTGCAAAAAATCGCTATTTTAAAGATGCAGATAACAAATTGAGTATGGATGCTGGTTGTTTTGTAGCAGCTTTGGAGTATGGTGCTGCAAAAAGTTCACAGCTTTTGGGAAAACCAAGCCGTTCATTTTATCATTTGGCATGTGAAGATTTGGGAGTAAAACCGAATGAGTGCATGATGATAGGAGATGATATCGAAGGTGACATTCGGGGTGCACAGGAAGCCGGACTGCAGGCTGTACTGGTAAAAACAGGTAAGTTTAATTTGAAAGATCTGGACCTTGGAGTTCATCCTGATAGTGTTATAGACTCTATCGCTGATTTTCTAGAAGTTTAAAACCAACGATATTGTCAGATTATTTCAAAGAAGTTTTTTATTTAGTGAAGAGCTTTTCTAGCTCTGATGCATCTTTGAGATTTTGAATATTTGTAATTTTTAAGTTATCAAGAGTAACAACAACGATGCTCTCTTTATTCATTTCTTTTGTGAACTCTGCTGAGAGTTTGTCATCATTGATAAGAAGGATTGGGAATTTTAACTCTTTTAAGTCAGGTAAGATAAACATACTTTTGATAATTCCCGGTGCTGCACTGACATCTGCAACGTAAACAGCTTTATGTTCTGCTAGAAAATTGGCAGGTTTTGACTCTAAAAATTCATTACAAGCGTGTCCTGTCGGTTTTGAAAAAGAGAAGAAAACGATTTTTGTATCTGCCGCGATAGTTGCCGGTTTTTCATTTTGGTCTTTAAGTTTGATGTCTGTCAAACTTTTGCCTACTGCAAGTTTTGCCTCTACATTTTTGTTCTCTTCTGATTTTGAACTACATCCTAAAAAAAGCAGTGTAATTGCCAAGATAGCGATAATTTTTTTCATATTTTCTCCCGTATGATTCGATTTATGTAAGTCTACTAAAGTGTTGTTGAGATTATAATACGAATTATATTTACTTAACTCCTTTAATAGTTTCTAAAGTAAGCAATTTTATTGTAGAATTTGGATGAAAAAAATCAAAGGAGTACCATCATATGGCATGGGCAACAGCAAGACATATTTTAGTAGAGAGTGAAGCGAAGTGTAATGAGTTAAAAGAGGAGATAGAAAACGGAGCGGATTTTGGTGAGATTGCAAAACAGTACTCAACATGTCCATCTTCAAGAAACGGTGGTGATTTAGGTCAGTTTGGACCAGGACAGATGGTGCCTGAGTTTGACAAGGCGGTATTTAACGGAGATGTCGGTGTGGTTTATGGACCGATTCAGACACAGTTTGGTTATCATCTTTTAGAAGTAACTGCGAGAGGTTAAGGAAGTATCAATGGTAAAAGTAGCAGCGATTCAGATGAGTATGAGTGAAGATAAATCTGCAAATGTAAATAAGGCAAAAAGACTCGTGCGTGAGGCTGCTAAAAATGGTGCAAATATCATACTTTTACCGGAGCTTTTTGAAGGGCTTTACTTCTGTAAAGATATGGATGCAAAGTACTTTTCATGGGCTGCTCCTCTGAAAGATAACAGACTTATAAAAGAGTTTCAAACACTCTCACGTGAGCTTGGGGTTGTTTTATTGGTCTCTTATTTTGAAAAGGCCGATGCAGAGTATTTTAACTCACTTGTTGTTATCGATGCTGATGGTACATTGATGCAAAACTATCGAAAGACACATATTCCGGATGGTCCGGGTTATGAGGAGAAGTTCTACTTTAAACCGGGTGATACCGGCTTTCAAGTCTATGAGACAAAGTATGGGAAAATTGGCGTGGGAATATGCTGGGATCAGTGGTTTTGTGAAACTGCACGAGCATTGACACTGATGGGTGCAGAGATTATTTTTTATCCCACAGCCATCGGAAGTGAGCCGGAGATCCATCTGGACTCAAAAGAACACTGGCAAAGAGTACAGATGGGACATGCCGCGACAAATACGGTACCCGTCGTGGTAGCAAATCGTTATGGAGTGGAAGTGGGTGAGAGCTGTGAGCTTACTTTTTACGGTTCATCATTCATTACTGACTATACAGGTGCGAAAATAGCCGAAGCCTCACGTGACAAAGAGGAGATACTCTGCGCTGAATTTGACCTTGAAGAGAATGCAAAACAAAGAGAGTACTGGGGACTTCTGCGTGATAGAAGAAGTACTATGTATGCAAAGTTGTGTGAAGAATAATATCTTCCAAATCTTCTAGTTTTGCATGAGTGATATCTTGAAATTGTGAGCGGTTAAAGGTCTGTTGTCGTTTTGCAAGCTGAGCAGTATGGGTAGAGATGAGTTGGAGCATCTCTTCTTTGTCTATCTTTGCATCTAAAAAGTCCAATACTTCTACAATCCCGATGGCTTTCATAGCGTTTGGAACTCGTGTATATTTTTGTTCGAGATATGCCACTTCATCGATAAGTCCCATATCATACATCTGCTGCGTTCTTTTTGTAATACGCTTACGCAACACTTCACGCTCCACATCGATATTGAAAATTGGCAAATCTTTTATAATCGGCTTGGCAGGATTTTTTGAAAACCACTCACTAGGTGTCATTCCTGATGCTTCTAAGATAAGCAGTGCTTTTTCGATGCGGTAGCGATCATTGGATGCTATTTTTTGCATATATGCTGCATCTTTTGTAAGTAACGCTTCATAACTACGTGTGAGATTTTGGAGCTTTTCTTTGACACGCTCCTGCGTGAGCTTTGTAATCTCTGGAAGAGGAGAGAGCCCATCGAGCAGAGATTTCAAATAAAATGAGGTACCACCGACAATGATGAGGTTTTTATCATCTTCTTTACATTTTCGTACAACATCATGGTAGAGCCGTATAAAAATCTCCACACTAAAGTGCTCATTTGGCCAGAGTTCATCAATACCAAAATGCTTTATCTCACGCAACTCCTCTTTAGAGGGTTTTGCGGCAACGATATCTATCTCTTTATAGATACTGAGTGAATCGATAGAGAGAATGTAAGCATCTATCTCTTTAGCGATTTTGATGGCTAGATCACTTTTTCCCGAAGCAGTAGGACCGATGAGTGCTAGTTGTTTCATAAGCGGATTATAACACAAGTTCAAACTCTGCATAGAGAGGATTATGGTCAGAGATATCTTTTGTATCAATGGCTTCTGCACGGAGAACTTTGATACCACGATAGTAGATATGGTCAATCTCTTGAGAGAAGATACGTTTTATATGGTGTGGATTTTCAGGCTCAAGTTTCTCTAAAGAGAGCTCTTTTTGAAATGCTTGCAGAAGTGCAAATCGTTTTTTGCTCCAGTTGTTAAAGTCCCCTGCAACAATGAGTGCGCCGTCAAGTTTTGCAATAGTGGTGGTTATTTTCTTTAATTCATCAGCAAAAATTTTATGGCTTACAAAATTAATAGCGTGTAGATTGACAATGTGAAGCGTTTTATTACTGCAGATTTGATGTTTGGTGATAAGCAGACTTTTATGTGTGATAAAACCAAGCTCTTTTTTTGTCGTGCGTCTGTTTTGAATCGCTTCAAGTGCAAAGTTTGTGGCAGTACAGACACCGTAGCAGTGATGTTTTGTCTCTATATTTGCAGCAAGAAAGTAGGCGTGTTTATGGAAGAAAAAAGTTGATTTTTTCGGGTATTTTACCTCTTGGAAAAGTAAAATATCACTCGGATAACTCTGCATCAATGCATGAAATTTTTTCTCAAAAGCCTCTGTTTGGTTCTCTTTATGTAGATTCCAGACTAACAGAGAGAATCTGCAAGCAAGAGGCTTTTTTGCATGGAGTGTGTTTTGAAGAGAGGTTCTTGTTGCAAACATTGTTAGAGTATCGGCGAAGTCAGTCTTGCCAGACGTGTGATGAGTTTAAATGCAAAAGGCATTTTCTCTATATCAGCCATTTTAACTTCAGATGCGTGTTTAAAATCATCTTCAAACATTTTCTTTACCTCTTGTGTAAACTCCTTATTTGCGATAAGAGCTGTGATTTCAAAATTAAGGCGAAGTGAACGGTTATCAAGATTTGCTGTACTGACAGCTGCGTGAGAGTCATCTAAGAGCATTGCTTTTTGATGTAAAAAACCATCTCTGTATCGAAAAATCTTCACACCTGTAGAACTTACTGTCTCAAAATAGGTAAAAGAAGCAAGATAGATAAGCAGGTTATCCGCTTTTTGTGGAATCAGGATGCGAACATCCACACCGCGAAGTCCTGCCAGCTGTAAGGCTTTTATGATAGCACCATCAGGTACGAAGTAGGGGCTCGATATCCAGATGCGCTCTTTTGCAGCATTAATGGCCTGCAGGAACATCAGCGAAGCAGTCTCTATCTCATCAGCAGGAGAAGAGGGGATAATAAGAACTTTTTTATCTGCGTTTGTTGCAGGTCTTGGTATCCATTGCAATTCATTAATGAGGTATTCTGCGGCCCAAAACCAGTCTTCGATAAATGTCTTTTGAATGGCAATGGCTGATGGACCTGTGATTTTTATATGGGTATCTCGCCAGTGTCCAAATCTTTTACTTTTAGAGAGATACTCATCACCGATATTATGCCCACCAGTCCAAGCAGATTCACCATCAACGACGACGATTTTTCTGTGGTTTCGAAAGTTGATTTGAAATCTGTTTTTTATTCCTTTTTGTGTATTAAAAGTATAGACCTCGATGCCAATACGGCGCATTGTCTCAATGTACTCATCTGAGAGTTGATAGCTGCCTATCTCATCATATAAGAAGTAGATATTTACTCCTTCTTTTGCTTTTGTGACAAGAGCTTCTTGGATCTGTACACCAAGTGTATCATCACGAACGATGTAAAATTCAAGAAGTATATAACTTTTTGCTTTTTCAATGCCTTGTAAAATACTTTGAAATGTTACTTCTCCATCGATGAGCAGCTCAACATCATTTGCATGAAGATAGGGCATTTTTGCCAGTTTTTGGGAGGCTTTTTCCAAAAATCCAAGAGATTCTTTAGCGGGTCTGTAGCTTTGTAGATGGGTGACAATTTTATGAAGTTTATTACTTACGAGTTTTTCAGCCTCTTTTCTGGCTGTGGTGTAGCCGTTGAACTTGCTTCTGCCAAAAAGCCAGTAAAGAGGTACGGCAATATAGGGAAATGTAAGTAGTGAGATAACCCATGCGATGGCACCTTGAGAGGTTCTTACCGTCATAACGGCATTGAGTGCAGAGATGATACCCAGCAGATGAAAAAATGCTAAAACATAGAGTATCATCGGTAACATTGCTACTACTTTTTACTTTCTTGAACTATTTGGGCATCTTCTGTTGTTTCAGTAAGAAGTTTTGGCTCTTGCGATGGCTGTATATTACCGCTGAGTGCTTTGATGAGTTCACTCTCTTGCTCTTTAGCGAGTTTACCGCTGGCAACGGTATCGATGATTTTTTCAGCGATACGCATACGTGTCATATTCTCCTGCTGATGAAAATATTTGTTAAGGTTGTCCTGGTAGGCTCGAAGCTGGTCATCATGTTTGCGCTTGAAGTAGAGATAGACAAAGTAGCTGATGATGACTAAAAGTAAGAAAAGTATCAATAGAAGATAGCGTTTTATCTCCATCGAATCAGCCCGCTCCAAGTCACGCAGTTTTGCCTCAAAGGACTCTTTTTTAGCTTCAGCTTCGAGTTTTATCTTCTCTAAAAGTTGCTCTTTTTCCAGTTTTGCCAAAGTTGTCTGTGACTCAATTTTAGCAAGTTCCTGCTCTTTTTGTGCATCTATTTTTTTGAGTTGCACCTCTTTGGCAGCGGCTATTTTTTCTTCAAAAGCTTTTTTCTCTTGGAGTTTTTTTGCAGCTATCTCTTCGGGAGATTCACCAAAGTTACATGCACTAAGAAAAAGTGTTAGCAGGAGTAAAGATATAAGTTTCATTTTTGCCTCAATTAAGGTTGTCTGTGAGATATTTTACTAAAATTTTTGTTAATTTACTTTGTAGTATAATTAGCCTAAAAAGAACTCTATATATATATAAAAGAAGTTGCATGAAGCAGTATAACTACATCTACGATACACAGGATGCTTTTTTGAAGTATATTGATTCTCTTGCAATAGAGAAAGACTCCAGTACTGTTCTCATTCAACTTTTTAGCTCGCAAACATACAAACAGATACAAAACAATTTAACAGAGATCCTTGAAGTACTGCCTCACGCAACACTTATCGGGACATCTACTGCAGGTGAGATTATTGCAGGGAAGATGATCAACAGAAGTACTGTTTTAAGTATTTCCGTATTCCAAAAGAGTAAAATAAATGCTTTTTATGCCATAGAAAAAGACTCTTATAAATTAGGTCTTACACTCTCAAAAAAAGTTTTTCATAAAGATACAAAATGTGTTATCAGTTTTTTGGATGGACTTGGGCATAATGGTCAGGAGTATCTTCTTGGCTTAAATTCTATGAACTTTAACAAGGCTGTCATCGCCGGTGGTATGGCAGCAGATATGCTGGACTTTCAAAAGACATATACGATTTTTGGCAATAAAATATTTTCCGGCGGTGCTGTTTGTGTTGCTTTAGAAGGAGAAGATTTAGAAGTACTGCAGGATTATAATCTTGGTTGGCATGCAGTCGGTCCTACCTTTGTCATAACAAAATCTGAAGGTGCCAGAGTCTATGAGATAGATAACCGTCCTATAAAAGATATATATGCAGAGGTATTAGGAGAGTTTGCAGTTGAGAATATGCCGGCTTCAACCATAGAGTTTCCGTTGATTTTAGAAAATGATGATATGCTCATAGCACGCTCAATGCTGAGTGTTGCAGAGGATGGCAGTATATTGTATGGTGGTAATATTGAAGAGGGTTCTGTTGTACGCTTTGGAATCGGAAGCAGAACACTTGTTAATCAGTACAATCCAAAAGAGCAGCTCAAAGCATCAGAAGCGCTGCAGGCATGTTTTATCTACTCCTGTATAGCAAGAAAGATGTTTTTAGAAAAGGATTTGGAAAAAACTTTCCGCGTTATTGAAAATACGGCGCCAACAAGTGGTTTTTTTACTTACGGGGAGTTTTTCTTTTACAAGCAGCAGACAAAACTGCTCAATATTACGACAACTTTGCTTTTTTTACGTGAAAAAGGGACACAAACACTGCCACATCACCCGGTAGGCAAAGATAATATCTACAATGCATCCAAGACAGACAGTGCACTCTTTAATCTCATAGAGTATGTGACAAGAGAGTTAAAAGAGCAGGAGAGAGGTTTTCGAGCCTCTAAGTTCAAACTTGATGAGTTTTTAAAAGCACTCGAGAGTAGTGTCATCATCTCTCGTACAGATACAGATGGAATCATTACCTATGTGAATGAACAGTTCGAAAAAATAAGTGGCTATACACGGGAGGAACTTTTAGGTAAAGCACATAGTATCATACGTGATCCGAATACTTCCGATGCCCTTTTTGCACAAATGTGGGAGACCATTACAAAAGGGAAGATTTGGAAAGGAGAGTTTTCCAACAGAGCCAAAGATGGGTCTATCTATCATGTAAAATGTTCTATTATTCCGATTCATGATGAAAACAGTAATGTCATAGAGTATATGGCTATTCGTGAAGATGTTACTTCTTTGGTCGAGAGTAGAAAAAAAGCAGAAGAAGCAGGTGCTGCACAGGCGATGTTCTTGGCCAACATGAGTCATGAGATTCGTACTCCTATGAATGGTATTTTGGGTTTTTCCGAACTTCTCGCAAAAACAGACCTTGATGCAACACAGGAAAAATATGTCAAAGTCATTGGAAGCTCAACTAAGATACTGCTTGAGATTGTTAATGACATCCTGGACTCTTCAAAGATAACAAATAAAAAAATCGTTCTTGAAAAAATTCATATCAATCCGTTCGAAGAGTTTATGACGACATATGAGCTACTTAAAACAGCTGCACAGGAGAAGTCTATAAACTATACGATCGAAATTGATGAGAAGATTTCAAAATGTATCTTAAGTGATGCGATGCGATTGCGACAGATAAAAATAAATCTGCTTTCAAATGCCATCAAGTTTACACCAAAATTTGGTGAGGTCGCATTTAAGGTCTCTTTGATTAAAACAGAAAAAAAGAAACAAACCCTCCGTTTTAGTGTTGAAGACAGCGGTATCGGGATTCCAAAATCCAAGATAAAAGAGATATTTAAACCTTTCTCACAGGCAGATGCATCGACGACAAGAAAGTTTGGAGGTACTGGTCTGGGTCTTAGTATCAGTTCTGATCTGATCAAGGCTTTTGACAGTGAGCTTAAAGTGACATCGCAAGAGGGAAAAGGAAGTAAGTTCTACTTTGAGATGACTTTTGATCTGTGTGAAGAGAGGGAGCTTGAAGATACAGAGTCTACAGAAGAGAATGTTTGTCAAAAAGATGAAGATTGTGACAGATTACACTTGAAGGTTTTAGTAGCAGAAGATTATGAGGTCAACCGTATGCTTATTGAGTCTATATTTCAAAAGTATAAAAATATTACGCTTGATTTTGCTGTTAACGGTAGAGATGCTCTTGATAAACTCAAAGAGCAGAAATATGACCTTATCTTGATGGATATCAATATGCCGGTACTCAATGGTATCGATGCAACAAAATATGTGCGAGAGAAGCTTCATTTAGATATACCTATTGTTGCATTGACGGCAAATGCCCTTGAAGGTGACAAAGAGAAGTTCTTACAATGCGGTATGAATGATTATTTGAGTAAACCTATTGATGTGACTGCTTTGGAAAATATTTTATGTAAATACTCAAAAACAGACAATGAGATGGGTCTGCTTTTAATTGAAGAAATTTTAGAGAGTTTAAAGAGTAAAATAGGCTTGAGAGAAGCGGTCTCTGTAAAACTTTTACGTACATTTTTAGAGAGCCTCAAAGAGGAAGTTCCAGAACTTGAAGAGGCCATCAAACTAAAAAATATAACACAGATATATAAAATCGTCCATAAGTTAAAAGGAGCTGCGAGTGCACTCTATATCAGTGATATTTCTGAACTTATGAGTGGTATTGAGAAAGATGCAGAGATGAAAATTCTAAGAGATTATGAGCTTGAAATTGATCAGATGTATATGTATATCAAAACTTTAGAGAATGGTCTGTCAAATATCATCTAAGTTTAAATCACTTTTTGATAAGATATAACATAAACACAAAATATGGGGTGGAATTTGCAAAGACTGATACAAAAAGCAAAAGATTTTAACGAACTAGTCATGTTTGAACACTCTATATTTTCACTGCCGTTTATTTTCATCGCTATGGTTGTTGCAGCAGATGGATGGTTTGGTTTTGGACTGCTCATTTTAGGTGTTTTAGCAGCACTGAGTGCTCGAAACTTCGCAATGGGTGTGAACCGTTATGCTGACAGGGACATAGATGCAAAAAACCCTCGTACTGCAACGCGACCAAATGTAGATGGGCGCCTGGATGCAGTGAGCATGATGATATTTATAGTTGTTAATGCACTCATTTTTATTGCTGTTGCCTATCTGATAAACTCTTTGGCCTTTGCACTCTCTCTGCCTATACTCTTGGTACTTGCATCATACTCTTATTTTAAACGTTTCTCTTCTTTGGCACATGTTGTTTTGGGGCTTGCCCTTGGTCTTGCACCGATTGCCGGTGTTGTAGCCGTGAGTGCTACGATTGAGCTTTGGTCTGTTTTACTCTCTTTGGGAGTGATTTTTTGGGTAGCTGGATTTGATCTGCTTTACTCTTTGCAAGATATCGATTTTGACAAAGACAATAATCTCTACTCCATTCCCTCGCGTTACGGAGCAGAGGCTACACTCTTCATCTCGGCACTCTTTCATGCTTTGGCAGTTCTTTTTTGGATTTTATTTGTTTGGGCAGCTGACCTTGGCTTTTTCGCTTATGTAGCAGCATTTGGAAGTGGATTTGTTCTATTGTATGAGCAGCAGTTGGTACGACGTGATTTTACGCAAATTGACAGAGCATTTTTTACAGTAAATGGCTACTTGGGCATTGCCTTTTTTCTACTGATAATAATTGATAGGATAGTCTCATGAGTCAACCTCGTTTAGTCCCAGCACCGATAAGTATTGCATTCTCAGAGGCTTCACTGGATAAGGAGGCATATGAGAGAGAGTTTCAACAGCTCAGTGAGAGTGATGATGACCCAATAAGCCAGTGGCTAAAACTTGCAAAAGCAAGAGGTGATACGGCTGAGACAGATCCTGTGCTTTTAAATCTTGTCGTAGAATTACATAGAAAGATAGACGCGTTAGAGGCATTTTTGAAAAATGAGACACCAAAACGGGTCTCCCTCACGCAGGAAGTGGAGATTGAATCCATTGGGTTTGAGCATTTCAAACTTAAAGAGCCACTGCTGCAAGCCGGGAAGATCTACTATGGGCGTGTAGCGATGCCTGTACACCCTAAACGTGATGTCGGACTCTTTTTTAAAGCGTTAGATTCACAACTGGCAGAGACAGTCCGTATGCATGAGAGAGATGAGAAAGAGTGGGCGGCTTATATGACAGCACGTGAGAGAATTTTAATTCGTCAGGCAAGAGAGAAAAAACAGTGAACTTAGAAAATTTTCAATTTAATATTGAGTATATTATTGTCATTATGGCGGGAGTTATTCTTTACCTGCTCTATTATGTCTACTCAAAAGATTCCGACTACTCACGTAATATCCGCTCAGTCGCTTCTGTGGTAGAAGATCTAAACAGAGAGATATTTTACTTAAAACGTGAGCTTAAAGAGACAGAATCTGCTATCAAAAAAGCACCATCGCGTATGAGTGATGATGAGATTTATCAAGAGATAGAACGCAGTGTCTATGATATGGTCCAACCGCTTTCACTTGCACTCAAACAGATACAAAATAACATTGAGAGCATTGAAGTAGAGATAGAGTCCCGCATCGCACAATTAGAGAGTGGCGTGAAGCAGATTAGCATTCCTTCTTCTATTCATGGCAATGATGATGAAAAAATTATCTCCTTGTTTCAACAGGGGGTATCGATTGATACAATCGCAAAAGAGTTACATATTTCAAAGCCCGAAGTTGAGTTTGTTTTAAAAATCAACAAAATAAAGTAGATTGATGGGTGCAGACAGACAGCTTTTTACACTTGTAAGTATCCTGATAGGACTCAGTATCATCCTCTCTTATACACTCACGACTTATACGGTACTGCTTTTTGGCGTCAATGAGTTTCACTTTGTCATCCGCCAATCCATTTTTGCATTTTTGGGTATTGGTATCATTTATACTCTTTCACAACTTAATCCGGACAAGTGGCTCAAACCTATCGGTTTTACGCTCTTTTTTGGCTCTTTGATTTTAATGATAGCGATGCCGTTTTTACCTGAGACGATAGTGAGTGAGGTAGGAGGTGCAAAGCGGTGGATAAAGATCGCAGGTTTCTCTTTGGCACCTGTTGAGTTTTTCAAGGTCGGTTTTGTCTATTTTCTTGCATGGAGTTTCTCACGCAAGTTAGGGCATCATGATGGTATGGGACTCAAAAATGAGTTTAAACGATTTCTGCCTTATGCGGTTATCTTTATTATGGCGATGTTTATCATTGCCTTTTTACAAAAAGATTTGGGACAGGTCGTTGTTTTAGGTGCAACCTTGCTTTTTATGCTTATCTTTGCAGGAAGCAGTTTTCGTTTTTTCCTTACTATCTTGGGTGGGATTTTCAGCGCAGTTGTTGTCTTTATACTAACAGCCGAGCATCGAATCTTGCGTATAAAATCATGGTGGTCGATAGCGCAAAACTCTGTTTTGGAACTCTTGCCGGATGCCATAGCAGATAAATTGCGTGTACCTGTTGAAGTAGAACCCTATCAGATAGGAAACTCGCTCAATGCCATTCATAACGGTGGCTTTTTCGGTACGGGTCTTGCAAACGGAACATTTAAACTTGGATTTTTGTCAGAGGTGCATACGGACTTTGTCTTAGCAGGTCTTGCAGAAGAGTTTGGTTTTGTCGGGCTTTTATTCGTTGTCGTGGTATTTATGTGGATGCTACAGCGAATTTTTAAAGTAGCCAATCGTGTGGAAGATACAAGTCTATACCTTTTTAGCATAGGAATAGGACTTACTTTGGCATTTTCGTTTTTGGTAAATGCCTATGGAATCAGTGGCATCACACCCATTAAAGGGATCTCAGTTCCATTTCTTTCCTATGGGGGTTCTGCTATGCTTGGTGCTTCCTTTGGAGTTGGGATGGTGTTGATGGCTTCCAAAAAAGCAGATATGAGTTAGAGGCTACGATATGAAATTATGTGTAACAGGCGGTGGAACAGGCGGGCATTTGATGATAGCAGAGGCGATTGTAGAAGCTGCTGTAGCTGAGGGGCATGAGTGCATCTTTATCGGTTCAAAAAAAGGGCAGGATAGAAAATATTTTGAACACGGCAGCTCATTTTCGCATGTCTATTTTTTAGATACGACAGGAGTTGTCAATCAAAAAGGGCTTGGAAAATTAAAGGCACTCTATAAAATATTAAAAGCACTTCTTAGCTCACGCAAGATACTCAAAAAACATAAAGTAGATGCCGTTTACAGTGTAGGTGGTTTCTCTGCTGCACCTGCCTCTTTTGCGGCACTTACACTTTATAAACCTCTTTTTATTCATGAACAAAATGCAGTTACAGGACGACTTAACGGACTGCTAAAAAGATATGCAAGAAGTTTTGTTTCTGCTTATGATAAAGAGTCTCCAATCAAAGGTTATCCTGTCAAATCGGTTTTTTATAAAACGGCACACTTGCGCCAGCAGTTGCGTACCATCATCTTTTTAGGTGGAAGCCACGGAGCAAAAGCTATCAATGATTTGGCTTTGAGTATTGCTTGGAAGCTGAAAAAAAGAGGTATTGCTATCATTCATCAAGCGGGTGAAGCTGATTTTGAGAGGGTAAAAGAAGAGTATGAAACACTTGGAGTTGAGGCAGAACTCTACGGCTTTACAAAAGAGTTGCCATCTCTTATAAACAGAGCAGATATGGCAGTCTCACGCAGCGGAGCTTCAACACTTTGGGAACTAACAACGAATGGTTGTCCTGCTCTTTATGTTCCATACCCGTATGCAGCAAGAGATCATCAATACGACAATGCAAAGTTCATTGTCGATAACAATATGGGCTGGTGTGAGCGAGAAGGCGAAGGGCTCAAAAGCAAACTGCTCTCCATCATCAAAGAGCCACAGCTTAAAGAAAAGAGCCAAAAACTTTTAGAGTACGCACAAAAAGATGTGGCTCAAAAGATGATAAAAGATGTAGAAGCGAAGATACAATAGTTAGGTATAATACTTATAAAAGAACTCAAAAGAGGCAAAGATATGGATAAAAAAATTTTAGCTACACTGACAACGCTTAAAGAACGTCTGCGTGAGGATGGATTTATCATTGATGGTATTTTTGGTTCTTTTGCACGTAATGAAGCGACATCGCTAAGTGATTTAGATATTTTGTATCATCTTGAGAGACCTTTTTTTGAAAAATATGAAGGCTTTAGCGGTTTTAAGCGTCTTGATGAAATTAAAGAGTATATCTCAAGTAAAACTGCAAAAAAAATAGACTTGGCACCAAAAAACAATCTTTCAAAAACTGCGCAAAAATATATTTTGGATGAAGTAATATATGTCTAATCGTTCGCAACAGGCAAAGATTGATTTTATTGTAGAGATGATTGAAAATATTGAGATTATCACATCTCGGCATAAAGGTATTGTCAAAGCTTTAGAAGATGTGGAAGGATGGATTGCAATACTTATGGGTTTATCGCAAATAGGTGAAACTCTGAAAAAGTTTGATGATACAGTTATTGAAAAATATGATTTGAAAAAAGACAGAGATGGTGCTTACTATACGCGTAATTATATTGTACACGATTATGAAGGTGTCGATTTAGGATTTGTTGAGAGTATTGTAAGAGATTATTTGCCAAAACTGAGAGAAAAACTTGCACACATTTAATAAAAATCAAAATATTATGCTTCTTATCAAGGAAAAAACCAAGTGATCCATGAACTTGCACAACAACTTGTTGATCTGATATTTGACTGGGGGTATTTGGGGATATTTATCATGATGGCGATTGAGTCTAGTTTTATCCCTTTTCCTTCTGAAATAGTTTTGGTTCCGGCAGGATATCTGGCCAGTTGTGGGGATATGAGCATCTCTTACATTATGATGAGTGCTATTTCTGGAAGTTTGGTCGGGGCATTTGTGAACTACTATCTTGCCTTTACACTCGGGCGTAAATTTTTACTGCGATATGGCAAATATTTTTTTATCTCCCCGGAGGTACTGGAGAAGATGGAGAGCTATTTTAAAAAACATGGGCATATCTCCACTTTTTCAGGCAGGCTTATTCCGGGTATTCGTCAGCTTATCTCCATTCCCGCCGGACTCGCAAAGATGAATCTTTTAGAGTTTAGTGTCTTTACAACACTGGGTGCTGGTATCTGGGCTTTGATACTGACACTTTTAGGGTATTATATCGGTGAAAATCAGGAACTTATAAAAGAGTACTTAAAAGAGATAACTACTCTTGTTGTTGTGTTACTCATAATCATAGGCGCGCTATACTATCGTTATCAAAAAAAGAGAGAGTCAAAGTGATAAAAGAAAATATGAACTATATGTTTGAAGCCGGTTTTTTAGGAACACGTGCACCGTTTTTTATGGATGTGGTGACACTTATCGTTGCTTGTTTGCCTCTACTTGTTTATGTGGCGGTTTTGTTTGCAAAGAGTAAAAAGTACAAACTCCATACACTTTTACAAAATGTTATCTTTGTTTTTTCTGTTGTTGTCATTACTTACTTTGAGCTTGGTGTACGAGTAGGTGGAGGTTTTAAGGCATTTATCGTTGATAGTGGAGTTTCTCACACATATGCTTCAGTTGTTTTGGGTGTTCATATTTTGATAGCAACCATTACTTTCTTTTACTGGATACTCATTATGATTCGCGCAAATTATGAGTTTGTAAAAAAGCTCATCCCAGGACGAGCTTCCAATGCCCATAAAATCTTGGCAATCAAGACATTCACAGGCATTGTCTTTACATCATTTAGCGGTATTTGGGTTTATCTGCTATTATTCGTCTATTAGAAATTCAAGGAGTCAACTATGTTAGAACTTGGTCAAAAAGCACCGGATTTTTGTCTGCCAAATCAGGATGATGTCGAGATTTGTCTGCGTGATTTAAAAGGAAAGTGGGTAGTGCTCTATTTTTACCCAAAAGACAATACTCCTGGATGTACAATCGAAGCATGTGAATTTACAGAAGCTGCACCGGATTTTTCATCACTTGATGCTGTGATTTTAGGTGTGAGTGCAGACTCTACCAAAAAACACAGAAACTTCATCGAGAAGAAAAATCTAGGTATTACACTGCTCAGTGATGAATCAACTGAGATGATGCAAAAGTATGGTGTGTGGCAGCTGAAAAAAAATTACGGCCGTGAATATATGGGTATCGTTCGCTCAACATTCATAATAGACCCAGAGGGTGTAGTACGTGTTAAATGGGAAAAAGTTCGTGTGAAAGGGCATGTAGAAGCTGTTAAAGAGAAGCTTAGTGAGTTGAAAAACGCATAAACTAAAAAGAGAAAATCTCTTTTTAGTATCTATAGCGTAGATAGAAACGGATATCTTGTGCTTTATCTACATAGTTAGAAGCATTTGTCATATTGTTTGTGATTTCAACAGCATTTCCTGTTGTATTACCAAAGAAACCATTACTTCCGGCATATTTATAATCTATATATGTATAGCGGATTTGAAGTGATAAAATATCTTCAACCAATGGCTCTGTGAAGTATGCCTCGTACGCGTCACCACGAGCGGCTACTTTTGAACCGATATTTGTATCTTCTGCATAAGTGATACTTCTCCAGTACTGTGTACCATGGTTGTACTCAAGTCCCCAGCGTCCCTCCTCAGAGATAAGTGAAGGAAATTGTGTTCCAACCCATACAGAGTAACCTGTTTTACTCTCTCCCGGATTTGAAACAAGCATACCCTGATCAGCGTTAGGATCGGTGATACTCATTGCACCACTTACAAAGAAGATAGTGTCATCTAAAAAGTCATTGATACCATCACCTATACCATTAGCTACTACATTTGCAGTAATAGAGTGTAATCCCCCTACTGTGTAGAATTGATTTTGAGGAACTCCACCGACAAAAACCTGATCGATTAAATTACTTGCATAGTAATATTGAGAATTAATGCTGTATTGACCATCATCATAAGGGACAAAGATAAGACCAATTAAATCAATATTTGGTTCAACATCAGTATCATTTGCATATGGTGCTGCAGTGAATTTATGAGAAGCATTACTCATACCTCGACCGGCACAGAATTTCAGATACATGCCATCAGCACCTGTAATGTTTTCCAGCCCAAATTTTGCACTAAGACCATCGAATTCAACATTGATACTGTGTCCCATTGGTGAAGCTGCATGGTCATCATCTCTAAGGTTGATAAGATGGCCGTTTGTTGATGGACGACGACCGACACTGAAGGTCCACGGTATATCAGCTCCTAAAAATTCACTATCTTTATAGAAGAAGTATGCTGAGCGAACTCGTACAATATCATCGTAAGCATTTTCATTCGCTATCCAATCAAAGTTTTCAAAGTTATATCCTATCGTATCATTGTCAGTTCTCTGTCCAAAAGCTTTATTGTAAGCAAGTTGCCCCGTAAAACTAAGGTGTTGTGTCGCTGCCCAGTTCATGTTCATCCATAATCTGTTTGTCATAAAGGCATCATTTTTCTGTTTGCTACCATCTGCCATTTTATAATCAAGATTTTCGATTGCAAAACGATAGTCAACACCAAATTTTAGGTGGTTTCCATTTGTGTTTCTGTTAAGATCACTAATGTTTTCCTGTATTTCGGCAATTTGATCTTCTATGCTATCTTCTTCGTCATCATCCTCTTCATCATCAGATTCAGCCTGATTTGCTTGCGCAACTTCTTCTTCATCACCATCTTCATCGCTTGTTGCTTTAGATTCTTGTGATTTTAAACTCTCTAGCTCTTGTTGCATCTGCTTCATCTGAAGCTCCATCATCTGGATACGATCATACATAGACTCTGCACTTAGGTTGGTTCCAAGAATTGTCGCAGCAGCCAGTGATAGTAGTAAAGGCTTGTTCATCTTTTTCCTTTTTCTGTGATATTGTTGTGATACTATACATCATTAATTATAAAGATAGTTTTAAATTTTTACTATATTACTATAAATATTAATTATATTTTGTCAGCTTATGTCTATTATTAGCAGAGTAAAACAAAAGCTAGATTTAAATAAATTTTTAGTATAATTCACGGATTTTTCTTCTGTAATGCACAGTCGAAAATATTAACAGGTTATGTCAAAAAACCGGTGCAACTTCCTCTCTAGGGAGTCAATGCTCGACATCTCCAAAGCCAACCGGTGAAAACAAGGGAACCGCTTTTTGCACTGCAAAAATGTTTCTTTAGTAATTCTGGCTCATTATGAAGCCCTTAAAGGACCTTAAATGGTAACTATGAAAGACCTATTGGAATGTGGTGTACACTTCGGACACCAAACTCGTCGTTGGAATCCAAAGATGAAAAAATTCATCTTCGGTGTAAGAAAGAACATCTATATCATCGATTTACAAAAAACACTTCGTTACTTCCGTAACACATACCAAATCGTAGTTGATGCAGCAGCAGAAGGACAAACTATCCTTTTCGTTGGTACAAAAAAACAAGCACGTAACTCAGTTCGTGAAGCTGCGATTGCATGTGGTATGCCATATGTAGACAACAGATGGTTAGGTGGTATGCTTACTAACTTCCCAACTATTCAAAAATCTATCCGTAAACTTGATGTTATCACTGAGATGCAAGAAAACGGTCAAATCGATCTTCTTACAAAGAAAGAGGCATTAATGCTTTCAAGAAAAAAAGAGAAGCTTGAGATGTATTTCGGTGGTATCCGTGATATGAAAAAACTTCCAGATATGCTTTTCATCGTTGATGCAGTAAAAGAGCATACAGCAGTTCTTGAAGCTCGTCGTCTTGGTATCCCTGTTGTAGCTCCACTTGATACGAACTGTGACCCAGACCTTATCACTTACCCAATTCCTGGTAATGATGATGCTATCCGTTCTATCCAACTTTTCTGTCGTGAAATGACAGCAGCGATTAACGAAGGTAAAGCTCTTCGTGATGGTCAAGGTGAAGAAGTAGAACAGACTGAAGAGGTTGCAACTGAAGAAGCAGCGACTACAGAAGCTCCAGCAACTGAAGAAAAAACTACAGAGGAAGCGTAATTATGGCAGCAGTAACAGCAGCAATGGTTAAGGAGCTTCGTGCAGCGACTGATGCTCCGATGATGGATTGTAAAAAAGTTTTAGTTGAAGCTGACGGAGATATGGAAAAAGCAAAAGAGCTTCTAAAAGAGCGCGGTATCGCTAAAGCAGCTAAAAAAGCTGACCGTGTTGCAGCAGAAGGTCTTGTTGGTTACAAAATGGCTGACGACTTCTCAAAAGCAGCAGTAGTTGAAGTAAACTCTGAGACTGACTTCGTTGCACAAAATGAAGGTTTCCAAAATCTTGTAAAAGATACAGTAGAAGAGATCTACAACAATGAGCCAGCTGATGTTGAAGCACTGAATGCTTCTGCATATGGTGAAACTTTTGTAGAGACTGTTACAAAAATCGGTGAGAAGATCGAAGTTCGCCGTTTTGCAGTAATGAAAGCAGAACCAACTGAAGCGATGAATGGTTACATTCACTCAAACAACCGTATTGCAGTTATCGTAAAAGCAAAATGTGACTCTGAAAAAACTGCAGAGTGCATGAGAGATACGCTAAAACAAATTGCAATGCACGCATCTGCTATGAAACCGACAACTCTTTCATATAAAGATTTTGATGCTGAGTATGTTGAGAGTGAAACAAAAGGTCGTATCGAAGCACTGAAAAAAGAGAACGAAGAGTTAAGCCGTCTTGGTAAACCTCTTAAAAACGTTCCAAAATACATCTCTATGATGCAACTCACAGATGAAGTTATGGCACAAGCTGAAGCTGACATCAAAGCTGAGTTATTAGCAGAGGGAAAACCTGAGAAGATTTTAGACAAAATCATTCCTGGTAAAATCGCTCGTTTTATCTTAGATAACACACTTTTAGATCAAGAACAAGCACTTCTTGACCAACAATATGTTTTAGATGATAAATTAACTGTTGCTGAGGCAGTTGAAAAAGCTGCTAAAGCATGTGGTGGTACAGCTGAGATCACTGAATTTGTTCGCCTTGAAGTTGGTGAAGGAATCGAGAAAAAAGAAGACGACTTCGCAGCAGAAGTTGCAGCACAAATGGGTTAAGCTTTAGGCTTAACTCAACCTCTATTAAATATTCTCCCCTTTTTTTAATCAACTCTTGCTTTCATTCATGATATAATCATCCAATGATAAAAAATAATGTAAAAAAAATTGTGGTCATTGGTGCTGGATATGGTGGTGTAAGATTAGTTGAAAAACTCTCACGCAATCATAGTTATGAGATAGCTCTTTTTGATAAGAACCCTTATCACTTTATGCAGACGGATGTATATGACTTAATAGCCAATGAAGTAGATTTTGCAAAAATTATTGTTGATTTGTACACTTTATGCAGTGGGCTTGGTGATAATGTTTCTTTCTATAATCAAGAAGTAAAAGAGATAGACTTTAGTCATAAACGAGTTTTTACTGATACACAGAGATTTTCTTATGATTATCTTGTTATTGCTGTAGGAGCGAGAACAAAGTTCGTAAAAAGCATTCAAGGACTTAACGAGTATGCACATGGAGTCAAAGCATTACACCGTGCAATGTATTTTAAACAGAAGTTTGAGATGTCTCTTTTTCGAAAAGTGGATGCAAGTGGGGCAAAGTGTGATCCTTTAAATATTGTTATTGCAGGTGCAGGACTGAGTGGTGTGGAAATCGCAGCACAAATGGCCTCTTTTGCCAAAGAGTTCTATTGTAAAAATCATTTTTTATGTAGAAAACTCAATATTGTGCTTGTGAACTCATCCCAGAAGATTTTAAAAGGTATGGATATTTTTTTGGTAGAAAAATCAGAAAAAAGATTGCTCAACTTGGGTGTGACTATTAAGAACAATGTCCGTGTTGCGTCACTTACAAAAGAGTATGTCTATTTGAGTAATGGAGAGAGCATTGCTATGGACTTTATGATATTTGCAGGAGGTATTGAACCAAACGGGCTTATCTATAAACTTGATTTGCAAAAAGACAAACGAGGGTTCCTGTTAACAAATGAATTTTTACAAACACCGCAATATAAAGAGGTTTTTGTTATAGGTGATGCAACAATCCTACATAAAAATGAGAAGATTATCGCGCCAACGGCTGATGTAGCAGAACAGATGGCTGATATATGTGCTACAAATATAGAGCTTTTAGATAAAGGCAAGACATTACGAAAACACTCCATAAAATCTCGTGGTATATTAATCTCTTTAGGAAGAAATTATGCTGTAGCAAAAGTTTTTGGTCTTTTTTTTGATGGGTATTTTGCCTATTGTGTGAAAAAATTTGTCGAAAAAAGCTATGCATGGCATTTGGATAGAAAATCGAAAAATGGCTGTCAGAAAATATTTAAATAAGCTAGATTTGAATATAATCTTTTCATGAATCTATTATCTGCAACAAACTTATCGCACTCTTTTGATTATGAACTTTTTAACAATGTTTCACTTGAACTTAATCGTAAAGAGAGTATTGCTATCATAGGTATTAGCGGGAGTGGGAAATCGACACTCCTGCACCTTTTATCAACACTTTTAAAGCCTGACAGTGGAACGGTTGAGCTTTTAGGGGAAGATATACTCTCTATGAAGCCAAAAAAACTTTCACTTTTACGTCGTAATGAACTTGGACTAATATTTCAATCACACTATCTTTTTAAAGGATTTAGCGGATATGAAAATCTTGAAGTGGCTGAGATATTGGCAGGGGAGCCTATAGAAGAAGAACTTTTAGAGCGTTTAGAGATAGAACACTGCATCCGCCAAAAAGTAACTGAGCTCTCCGGAGGACAGCAACAACGTGTTTCCATCGCAAGGGTTTTAACAAAAAAACCGACAATAATATTTGCAGATGAGCCAACAGGGAATCTTGACAAAGTAACAGCAGGGGAAGTGATGGAGCTCTTCTTTGAGTATATTCACAAACACAAAGCAGCTATGGTCCTTATTACACATGATGAGACCTTGGCACACATGTGTGATAAGGTTTATAAATTAGAGAATAAAGAGCTGATAAGAGTGAAGTGATGGAGTTGGCACAAATATTTAATGAAGCAAATGCCGTTGGTTTTATACTGCTTTATTTTCGTTTTGCTGCACTTTTCATTGCTGTACCTATCTTTTCACATAACAACATTCCTATGAACATCAAAGCGGCAATGGCTTTTTTCTTTACAGTGGTTTTTTACGCCTCTATGCCTCCTGTGCAAATTGCACTTACTGTTCCTTCTATCATCATTGCAATTTTGGGTGAATTTATGCTTGGACTTGTCGTCGGTGTTGCTCTGCAGCTTGCTTACAATATCATTACATTCGCAGGTGGACAGATATCGTTTATGATGGGGTTTTCCATGGCAAGTGCCATTGACCCGCAGTCTGGTATCTCTATGCCAATTATCTCACAGTTTCTTTCTCTGCTTGCATTAATGGTACTCCTTGCACTTAATCTGCATCATTGGATGCTACTCTTAATTGACCATAGTCTTAAAACCGTTCCTTTGGGTGGATTTATGATGAGTAATGACTTTTTTAATTATATTATCCATGCAACATCAAGTATGTTTTTAGTCGGTTTTATTATCGCTTTTCCTATCATTGCACTCTCTTGGTTGGCTGATATTATCTTTGGAATGCTTATGAAAACTATGCCTCAGTTTAACCTTTTGGTTATTGGTTTTCCTATTAAGATTATGGTTGCATTTGCTGTTCTTATAGCAATACTTACGGCAGTTATGCTGATACTCAAAGGTCAAATCCAAGAAGCTTTCAATGCTTTGGAGATGTTTTTTTAGTTTTTTTAGGGTACAATAATATGATTTTAAACAATCATAGATGCTCTCATAAGGAATATGCGTGAAGATACTACTGTTGAATGATAACCCGGTTGTAAACAAATTAGTTACACTAAGTGCACAAAAGACTTCAGACGAGTTAGATATCGTCCAAAGTATTGATGATATAGTAAACGATTCCTATGATTTGGTAGTAGTAGATGACAGCATAGGTGGTGATGAAGCTTTAGATGAGTTAAGAAAGAAACTTACTTTTTCTAAAAGTTTATATATCTGTGCCCGAGATGCACAAAAGAGTGAAAAGTTCAACACAACACTCAAAAAGCCATTTTTACCGACAGACCTTGTGGAGCTTTTCGCTATGTATGACAAAGAGATAGAAAAAGGTGAGGATCTACCAGAGACGCAGAGTGTCGAAGAAGTAGTGCAAGAGAGTCAGGAGAGTAGAGTAGAAGAGCCTGCTGAAGAGATAGAAGAGCTAGAGAGTTTGGATGTAGATAATATGCTTGAGCTGGATGAACTGGACGGGATTGATGACTTGGATGAACTTGATGATTTTGAAGAGATAGCACTTGATGAACAGGTAGAGTTTGATAGTGAATCATTGGAACTGGACATTGATGGTGCTACAGAAGATACAACACTAGAACTTGATGAGTTTGATGAAACACTCATAGATGAAGAGTCTTTGGATGATGAAAACCTTGGAGAGAGCGTTTTAGATGATGAAGAAGCACAAAAGGTAAAAGATCTTCTTGATGAAACAAGTGTTGATGCTGGAAGCTCTTTGGCTATTGATGATGTGCCAGAAGTCTCTGATGAAGAGAGTGTTGTCAAAGAGTATGATCTTGCCCTTGACATGGAAGATGAAGCTGATGTCAATATTGGTGAAGAGCCAACTGAGGAAGCGGAGTCTTTAGAGATGGAAGGTGAAGGTGAAAATCTTACGCTTGAAGAGTTGGAGAGTGAGACTGTTGAAGAGCTTGAGGATATCGTGGATGAAGCGCTAACAGAAGAGTTGGCTCTTGAAGAGGAAGACATAGAGTATGATATGGCATTGGATTTGGAAGATGAGGCCGATGCTGATATTTCAAAAGATGATGTGCTCTTAGCAGTGGATGATCTAGATGAAAATGTTGCAGAGGATAGTGTTTCTGAAGATGAGTTGTTCAGTGAGTTTGATGAGAACAGTGAAGATGAAGAATCAGCAGTAGAAGAGAGCAGCGAAGAAGTTGCGCAAAGTGAGGATGCAGCTAAAGATATGTTCGAAGAGCTTGGAATCTTTGATGAAGCTGTTGACGCAGATGAAAGTACAGAAGATGAAGCGAAATCAGTACTTGATGAGACTCTTGAAGAACTTGAGTTGTCAGATGAGGAAGAAGAACCTGAACCTGAAGAGACAGATGAAGAAGATGCTATAGAAGAAGTGATGGAAGAGGAAGTTGCTGATATCGAAGATAGTGAGGCTCAAGAAGATAATGTTGAGGATATAGAGCAGCAGATACAAGAGGCTGTTGAAGAGTTGAGCGAAGAAGATTTAGAGAGTGAACTTGATGATGAAACACTGCTTGGTATCGCAGCAGCAGAGATAGACGCACTTGATAGCTTAAGCTCTAAAGATCTCAAACTTGCTCTTGGAGAAGAGATAGAAGAAGAGGAAGAAGAGATTTCTGAGCCAGAAGAAGAGGAAGAAGAGATTTCTGAGCCAGAAGAAGAGAGCCCAGAGGTAACAGCAGAAGATGTTGAAGAGTTACTTGAAGAAGCTGAAAAAGAAGTTGAAGATGAAGAGAAAATCGAGGGAGTTGAGGCACTGAAAAAGCTTTTAGAAGCACTGAGTGATAAAGATGTAGCAGCCTCAATGAAGGGAATGAAAATTACAATAAATATAGAGTTGGATAATAAATAATGAGTAAAATAAATGGTGCGGTTTTAGTTCTTTCAGGTCCGAGTGGAGCAGGAAAAAGCTCTTTAATTCATAAGATAATCGATGATATCGGAGAGTGTTACTTTTCCATCTCGACGACAACAAGACCTATGCGTGAGGGTGAAGTTGAGGGTGTTGATTATCACTTTGTTGACAAAGAAGAGTTTGAGCGTGAGATAGAAGAGGATCAGTTTTTAGAGTATGCTGTTGTTCATGGTAATTATTATGGAACTTCACTACGTCCTGTAAAAGAGGCACTTGGTGCAGGAAAACTTGTTATCTTTGATATTGATGTTCAGGGTAACTCTGCTGTTCAAAACAGGCTTGGAGATATTACAACTTCTGTATTTATCACACCACCAACACTCTCAGAATTGAAAAAACGTCTTGAAAATCGCTCAACTGATGCACCAGAGGTCATAGAGAGACGTATAAAGATGGCACGAAAAGAGATTCAGCGTGTATCAGAGTATGAGTATCTGCTTATCAATGATGATTTGGATGTTGCAGCTGATAAGTTGCGTATTATCGCTACAACCGCTCGTTTTAAGAAATCAAATGATGAGATCAACTTATTTGTAAACCAATGGGAAGATGTGTAAGCTCAGTGAGCTTATTTATGTAAGAGAAGTTACAGAAAAATAACGATATACTTCATCACTTAATTTTAAACAAGGAAATATACTATGGGAATGCCTAGTGGAACAGAGTTACTACTTATTTTTGGAATTATCGTACTGCTTTTTGGTGCGAAAAAGATACCAGATTTAGCAAAAGGTCTTGGTAAAGGGATCAAAAACTTCAAACAAGAGATGAAAGAAGTTGATGAGGTTGAGGTAGAAGCTCCTAAAAAAGTTGAAAAAAGTGAAGAGGTAGCCTCTAGCGAAGAAGCTCCAAAAACTACTACACAAGCGTAAGCCTTGAAACAACGTGTATCGGCGCTACTGCGCGAAAAGTTAGGTCGTGAAGTTGTTTTAGAAAAGCCACGTGACCGCTCTTTTGGTCACTTTGCTACTCCTATTGCTTTTTCTCTGGCAAAAGAACTTCGAAAATCTCCTATGGTTATTGCCGATGAACTTGCTTCATCTTTTGAAGATGCAGATGAGTTCTCAAGTGTAGAACCTGTAAAGGGTTACTTGAATTTTCGTCTCAGTGAAGACTTTTTAAGTGAATATGCTTCTTGGGCATTAGATAACCCACAAAAGTTTGCAACACAAGAAAAAAATGAGAAGATTCTTTTAGAGTTTGTCAGTGCAAATCCTACAGGACCATTGCATATCGGTCATGCAAGAGGTGCCGTTTACGGTGATACACTCTACCGTCTTGCAAAACATCTGGGTTATGATATTACTGCCGAGTATTATGTCAATGATGCAGGAAATCAGATTGATCTGCTTGGGCTTTCCATTCAACTTCATGGACGTGAAAATCTTCTTGATGAGACGGTAGAGTATCCTGAATCTTATTATCGTGGAGAGTATTTGGATGCACTCTCACGTGATGCTATGGAGAAGTTCGGTGCTGAGATTTTCCATGATGAATCACGCCGCCGTGAACTTGCAATGTGGGCTAAAGATGAAGTGATGAAGATCATCGTGAAAGATTTGGCAGATACGAACATCCATTTTGATACTTTTGTTTATGAATCCACGCTTTATGATGACTGGGATAGAGTTATGAAGAAGATGGGTGACGGTATCTATGAAAAAGATGGTAAAGTCTGGATAGCCTCTGAAGCAAAAGGCGATGAAAAAGACAGAGTTGTTGTGCGTGAGGATGGTCGTCCGACTTATCTTGCAGGCGACATCGTTTATCATAACCAAAAGTTTGAGCGTGGATATGACCACTACATCAACATCTGGGGTGCGGACCATCATGGCTACATTGCCCGTGTAAAAGCTGCGATTGAGTATCTTGGCTATGACTCATCTAAACTTGAAGTACTTCTTTCTCAAATGGTAAGTCTTTTAAAAGATGGTGAGCCATACAAGATGAGTAAGCGTGCCGGTAATGTCATTTTAATGAGTGATATTGTTGAAGAGATAGGAGCTGATGCTCTACGCTTTATCTTTGCAAGTAAAAAGAGTGATACTGCACTGGAGTTTGATCTCTCTGAGTTTAAAAAAGAGGATAGTTCAAACCCAATTTTTTATATTCAGTATGCACATGCCCGAATCAAGACACTCCTTTCAAAAAGTAAGCTCAGTGAAGAAGAGATAATGAAAGCAGAGCTCAAAGGTCTTGGTGAAAATGCAGATGTGCTTCTTTTTGATGCACTTTTACTACCTGAAGTTGTTGAAGATGCATTTTCTACGCGTCAGGTACAAAAGCTGACAGATTATCTCAAATCATTGGCGGCATCTCTGCATAAGTTCTATTATGATGTGCGTATGATTGGTACGCCTAATGAAGCTAAACTCTTGAAGTTGATGCTTATTGTGGCACTAAGCATTAAAACGGGACTTTCATTGATGGGAATTGCGGCAAAAGATAGAATGGTAAAAGAGGACGAATAAGTCTCTTTTACTGTTTGATCTCAGGGTAGAGCTTTTCTACCTCTTTGATATACTTTTTTGGAATCTGAATTAAAATCGGATTTTTCTCTTTATCTAGCCACTTTATAATCTTTTGTAAATCTCTTTTAGACATTGAAGTGCATCCGACAGTTGGATGATCTGTTGATTTTTGAATATGAATAAATATACATGAGCCTCTTTTTGCCACTGCATGAGGGTTATGTGCTACAACTATACCGATTTCATACTGTCCATCGCCTCTACGCATATGCTCAAAGCTCTTTTCATCTCCATGGGCTTCTATGATTTGGTTGTAAAAAGGGGATTTGCTATCATCCACACAGATAAGTTTGTTGTCTGCATAGAGATAAGGCAGTTTTGTTTGTGTGGTTGGTGCATATCCAAAACTCTCAGTAAGCGCAAAGACTCCGGCAGGTGCTTTTTTATCACCTTCATATTTTAGAGGTTCATCCTCTGCGTGAGCTATGGTTTTGATGCCGATTCCCCATCCAAGACCATTTTTCCCAAGATTGACCTCTATATCACTACAGACTTTTTTCTCTCCCTCAAAGCAGGAGAGCTTGGCTTTTGGGCTGCTAAAATCATCAGCAACGACTAGGAGTATCTGTTGTGATGAAAACAACAATGTTGAAAAACTTAGTGTAATTAAGAAACTTTTTATCATAAAGTATGGTACTATTACTATTATATGAAGTCAAGAGCAAAAAGGCAAAAATATTATGAGTATTAAAATAAGACAGGCAAAGGCTGAAGACGCGCCTTTTTTAGCACAAATGATGTTACAAAGTTCGAGAGCTGGGAAAAAAGATGGACTTTTCGATTTGGTTTTTGAAACAAATGATAATGCACAACTTTTAGAAAAACTCACAAAACTTGCAACTACCGAGGCAAAAAGCCATTGTAACTATAGAAATTTTTTAATTGCTGAAATGGATGGACAGAGTGTTGGTACACTATGCAGTTATGAACCTCGTAAAGCGACAAAAGAGGTCTTTATCAAAGCACTTCAAGAAGTTGGATGTTCCCAAACAATAGAAGAGACACTCAGCATTGTGTATGAGTGTGAATTAGATATCAGCCGCACAGCAATCATGTTTGATTTTATGGAAGAGCTTGAGGGCTGCATCGATGTTGGAGTTCTCAAAGCTCTTATGCAGAAGTCACTCCTTACTGCACGCTTAAAAGGTTACAGTATAGCACAGACTATCATTGAGATTGGCTCTCTAGAAGCAGAACTTTTTTATAAAAAACTCGGTTTCACTCCTGTTGATGAAAAAGAGTGTGAACGCTATAAAGAGACTTTTGGTCGTAGCGGACTCAAACTGCTCTCAATCGCATTTTAGGATATATCCATAGAATTTTCAGCCTTAAGTGTTCTGCCTTCGCTCTTGGCAATAGCACTTGCTCTTTATTCGCGCAATGTGCTTTTATCTCTTTTTGGTGGTGTCTTTTTAGGTCTTTTTTTACTTCAAGATTTTTCTTTTTTTGCTACGCTTGATGCTACGCTTTCTCTTTTTATCTCTTTACTCTCAGAAGCTTGGATAGGAAAGACTTTGGTCTTTGCTGTTTTAGTTGGAAGTGTGATGGAACTTATAGAGAGAAGTGGAGGTATCAATGGTTTTGTGGAGTATATGACACAAAAATCCAAACTTGTTGCATCTCCTCGTTCTGCATTGATGGTAAGTTATATCATAGGAGTTGTGATTTTTATAGAATCATCCATCACCTCTTTGATTGCCGGTGCAGTTGGCCGTCCTCTTTGTGACAAGGAAGGTGTGCCTCACGCAAAGCTGGCCTACATTTGTGACTCCACATCTGCACCTATTAGTTCACTGATAGTGCTTAACGGTTGGGGAGCTTTGCTTTTAGGGCTCATCGCTACTCAGATTGACTCTGGGCTTATCAGTGGTGAGAGTGTTGATTGGCTTATTAAAAGTGTTGTCTATAATTTTTATGCCATATCAGCACTGATAGTTACTTTTTTGGTTATTTGGTTTAACATTGATATAGGTCCTATGAAGGCAGCTCTGCCATCCAACTCTCACGCAAGGCTCATGTTCAACAAAAGTGCACCGATGCACTATATGATAATGCCGATTATAGTTATGATTGTTTCTGTCTTTGTTTTTTTATATCTTACGGGAAATGGCAATATTTTAAAAGGAAGCGGTTCAAGCTCCATCTTTTACACAATGCTTACTACACTAGGGTTTATGTATATTTTGTATGTCATGAAAGGAAAAATGAGTACAAAAATATATCTGCTCTCAAGTTTTAAAGGAGCAAAAAAGCTCTTTGGCATAGCAATGATACTTCTTTTTGCTTTTGCCATAGGAAAAGTGACACTGCAGCTCCATACCGGGCTCTATCTTGCATCTCTTGCAAGCAATAATCTCTCCCCTTATCTTCTAGCAGCAGTGATTTTTTTACTGAGCTCCATCATATCATTTTCAACAGGGACAAGCTGGGGGACATTTTCGATTATGATTCCAATAGCAGTACCGATGGCAGTGGGACTTGATGCCAATGTTTCTCTTGCAATAGGAGCTGTAATTAGTGGTGGTGTCTTTGGAGATCACTGCTCACCCATCTCAGATACGACGATTATTTCTTCATTAGCAAGTGATTGTGAAGTTATAGAGCATGTAAAGACGCAGCTCCCGTATGCTCTTATAAGTGGAGTGGTCGCAATTATATTGTTTATAGTGTTTGCAATTTTTGCTTAGGAGTAGATATCTTTTCGAAAACCAATACGTAAAACAAGTAAGATAATTGCATCTCCATCAATACGAAAAAGTACGCGGATTTTTCTTGCTACGATAAATCTGTATTGTGAGTCAAACTCACTCCCTTTGAGCTCACGCACTTTTTTAGACTCTTTTAAAATCTCAAAATTATCTGCAAGATAGTGAAGCTTGTTTACAATTAGAATCTGATCCGGTTTTGCAAAAGATTTCAGGTCTTTGAGAGATTTTTCGGAATACTTTATCTTCACAGCTCAATGCCTAATTCTTTATAAACATCTTCACTCTCATAAACTTTCATTTTGCCTGATTTTATATTTCGTGTAACTGCATCAGCAACGATACTGTCAGTATAGTCAAAATAAAAATCCAAAGCATTCTCAACTATCTCTTTTTGTGATTTGTGCATAGCTGAAGCAACTTCCTCTAACTCTTTTGCCAAAGATTCATCAAGTGATATAAGTTTTTTTACTGTTGCCATTGTTTATCCTTTTGTATGTCTAATTATATATCTAAAATCATATCTTGTCAATAAACTATGAAGTATTCGAAATTTAGTAATGGAGTTCACTTTTAATAAGAGTTTTATTTGTAAAGTGGAAGTATGTTTATTGTATCGTTGTTTAGCGTATCTCTAAAAAAGCTAGAGATACACCAAGGAGAATATTATATTATTTTAAGATTTTTATTTGCCGGTTTCTTCTAGTGAATTTTGACTACAAGAACCTTTTTTTGCCATGTCAAGCTCAGAAATAGCTTTTTTTGCTTCTTCTTCATCAACTGTAGGCACGCATCCCATTTGGCCACCCCGCGCATTTTGATTTGGCCAGCGCGCGCATGAATACTTGGCCACCTCACGCACTTGTTATTTGGCCACTTTTTCTTCTTGATGCGTATATAAG
>NZ_JALCZL010000034.1:0-12673 GCF_039667035.1 Sulfurimonas sp. NWX79 | reverse complement strand
TATATACGCATCAAGAAGAAAAAGTGGCCAAATAACAAGTGCGTGAGGTGGCCAAGTATTCATGCGCGCGCTGGCCAAATCAAAATGCGCGGGGTGGCCAAATGGGATGCGTGCCTACAATGATACACATAGAATTGGGTTAGAGTATTCAAAATATAATACAAGTGGTAATTCCTCTTTGTACTCAATAGCATTAGGATATGATTATCGTATTCATATTAAAGAGAGTAAAATCAAACCATATCTTGGTCTTTCTTATGTACGATTAAAATATTCTGAAGATGTTGTGAATAGTACTACTGTAACATGGGATCAGTCAAGTTATGATATAGATACAAATGCAATAATGGGACGAATTGGTATTGATTATGATATTAATAAAAACTTCTATGCAAGTGCGATGTATGATTATGCATTGAACACATCAGGTAGTACAAATGTTGGATTGACAGTCAGTGGAACACATTATAATGCAAATGTTGCAGTTGATAAATTAAGTAGATTTCAATTCTTAGTAGGGTATAAATTTTAAGTTCTATCTTTCATTTCTCCTTTCTTGCCCAGACTCTTGTCTGAGGCTAATACATCAGTTTGTCATATTTGTCAAAAAATTGTACAATATTTAAAAGGATGACAAATGCAGGCAGTAAATTACTCTTACGCAAGAAACAATCTAAAATCACTTATCTCTCAGGCTTGTGAAAAGGATGAAGAGTGCATTATTACAAGTAAAAATAATCAAAATGTTGTTTTAATGCCACTGAGTCGCTACAACGAAATAAAAGAGGATATTAAAAAGTCATTGCAAGAGATACAAGACGGTGATCTCTTTAGTGTTGATGCAGCATTTGAATCAATCCTGAAAAAATATGAAGATTAAGATTTACTTCACAAAAACTGCCTCAAACAAACTTGAGCAGATTACAGAATATATTTATGAAAAGACACAATCAAAACAATTGACTCACAAATATTTACACAAATTAAAAGAGTTTATTGTTGCAACACTTGAGACTTTTCCAAAAGCTGGACGACCGGCAGATGAGATATATAAAGCTACAAGAAAACTGGTCTATCAAAGCTATTCAATTATTTACATGTATGATGAAGAAAAAAAGAGTATCTATGTTATGACACTCTATAGAGAAAACTTACCTTAAAATATGAGAAATAGTATGCACACACTCTCAGTATCAGCCCTGAATGAACAGATAAAACACCTTTTAGAAGAGAGCTTTTCGCGTGTTTTTGTAGAGGGAGAGCTCTCACGCATTACCTTTCATAACTCTGGACATATCTATTTTACTTTAAAAGATAGAGATTCGGCTATTAGCTGTGTTATGTTTCGTGGCAATGCAAGTAAATTAAAGTTTCGTCTCCAAGAGGGACAAAAAGTCATCATTGACGGAGCACTTACTCTCTATAAACCTCGTGGAAGCTATCAGATAAACTGTTTTAGTATCGAGCCATCAGGACAGGGTGCTTTGGCTTTGGCGTATGAACAACTTAAACAAAAACTCTCAGATCAGGGGTATTTTACTCCAGAGAGAAAAAAACCGCTACCAAAATTTCCATTAAAAATAGCCCTTATTACTTCTGCGACAGGTGCAGCTTTGCAAGATATGCTACGTGTTGCCAATGCACGCTACAGACTCTTAGAGATTGATGTTTATGATGTACTGGTTCAAGGTGAAAGTGCGGCAGCTTCCATTGCTCATGCAATTAAAGTGGCTGATACAAAAGAGTATGATGTAATTATAGTTGGACGTGGTGGTGGAAGCATAGAAGATCTGTGGGCTTTTAATGAAGAGAGTGTTGCTGATGCAATCTTTCATGCACAAACACCGATAGTCTCGGCAGTGGGGCATGAGATAGACTGGCTTATCAGTGATTTTGTTGCAGACCTGCGAGCTCCAACTCCAAGTGCTGCCATGGAGATGATACTGCCAGATACGAATGAGCTTTATATGAGTATAGACGGACTCAGTGAACAGTTCTCGCAACTGCTTGGGCAAAAATTGCAGAGTAAAAAGCAAGAGTTAGAGCATCTCAAACTCTCCTATATGCAACACTCTGTAGAAAAGAAAATAGAACAGCAAAAAGAGATGATCGCACAGTTGCGTGAGAGATTCAGACAGACAATAGAGTTTAAAATCACATCCAAAACAAAAGAACTGCAAAATATCAAAGATCGTTTTCCTCAAGCTATGGACTCTATCGTTAATCTTGCGCAAAATCAACTCATTCATTTACGAAAAATGCTAGAATCCAATCATCCGAAATTAAAAACAAAAAAAGGTTTTGCACAGATCTCGCGCAATAATCAAGTCATAGATATTGAAGAACTGGAAATTGGTGAGAGTTTTGAGGCACAGAGTGAACGTGTCGTTATTGAAGCAAAAGTTTTAAACAAAAGGAAGATATAGATGCATTATCCGGAATTTTATGATAAAGTAGAGAGTATTCGTTTGGTAGACCCCTTAGCAAAGGTTTTAGGTGCTTTTGAAAATGGTGAGTATGAGATATCATATATCGAAGTTGTTAAAGCTGCAGGACACTCTTGTCCGACAGTAGCCGGTGCTTATCTGATGACAGCAGCAGCACTCAAAGCGCTTTACTCAGATAAAAGGGCAGTACGTGGCAATATAAAAGTAGAGTTTGCAGAGGTCTTGGAAGATGGAGTAGCCGGCGTTATCGGTAATGTTGTCTCACACATCACAGGTGCAACTGATAAGAGTGGTTTTAAAGGTTTAGGCGGGAAGTTCGCACGTCATTCATTGATGCATTTTAGTGCCGATATCAATGCAAGCGGCCGCTTTACACGTGTTGATAATAATCAAAGTGTTGATGTGATTTACAATCCATCATCCATACCGGCTGATCCGGAAATGATGCCTTTGATGCAGAAGATGCAAAGTGGAGCGGCAACACCAGATGATATGAAAAAATTTGGTCAACTATGGCAAGACAGAGTACGAAGAATTTTTGAAAACAAAGAGAGTGTAATAGAAGCAAAAGAGCTTTAGGCTCTATTACTTCAGTATTAATTCTGGAAAATAAGTATGAAGAGTGACTGCTGTATTTGCAGCTAGCTTCTTCATAAGTTTGTCAAATTTATCTTCTTTATTCCAGATGGCTTGTGAGACACCACTCATTACAATAACTGCATTTTTTGCATCATACTCTACACCCACTTCATCAATAAGTCCAACATCTTTTGCCTGTGTAGCTGTAAATATGTGTGCATTTGCAAACATATCTCTTTTTTTAAGATCAAGCTTTCTGGCACGAGCTACATCTTGGGTAAACATATCATAAGTACCTTGAATAACTTTGTTTAACTCATTGATCTCATATTGTTTCCAGGGTCGGTCTGATGTTCCAACTTGTTTGTAAAGACCAGCTTTGACAACCTGACTTTTGATGCCAATTTTATTCATAACACCACTTAAATCAGCTCCTTGCATGATAACACCAATACTTCCAACCATACTTCCCGGATTTGCAATGATTTTATCTGCCCAGATGCTTGCATAGTAACTCCCACTTGCAATGGTTCCTTTTGCATAGACAACAACAGGTTTTTTCTCTTTTAATCGTTTAATGGCATAGGCAATTTCAACAGATGGGGCAACAGCACCACCTGGTGAATCAACTGTAAGTAAAACACCTTTTATCGCATCATTTTTTGTAGCATTATCAATTTTTTCTATAATGTCACTTGCATCCATAATCGGACCGATTAAAGATATTTTCTGCAGATTGTTTGGCGTAAATTCCTGCTCACTTGTCGGTGCGAAAAGAATAACGAGCAGTAAGATAAAGAGCATGGCTTTGAAGTGATTTTGAATATAGTTTATTGTCCCTGTTATAGGTGAAAAAATCTTTTTAATTACTTCCATTTAAACTTCTCCAATTTCTAGTTTTCCGTTGATATAAACTTTTGAGATATTATATCGGTGTAATATTAAATGAATCGGCAGTTCTTTTGTTGGTTCATTTTCCAAGTCAATTACAAGCATATCAGCATTTTTCCCCTCTGCAATCTCTCCGGTATTAAGACCAAGTGCTTTTGCTGCATGGATTGTTACTCCATCAAGGAGTGCCTGGGCTAATTGAAGCAGTGGAGCATCACTGTGTATAAAGAGCGATATCTTCATCTCTTCAAAAAGGTCCAGCTCATAGTTAGAGCTCAGTCCGTCAGTCGCTACAATCCATGAGATGTTATTCTCATTAAGCTCTTTGATGTTGAGTGTTGGATTGCCTAATAATCTGTTTGAGATTGGACAGTGAATGATAGTATAATCATTTTTTGCAATGGTTTTTATCTCACTCTCATTTGCATTGGTAACATGCGTAAGGAGTGCATTAGTACCCTCAAAATAGCTTAAAAACTCGTCTGCGGAGCTTACGCTCTGCTTTTGAGAAAGCAGTTTTTCAAAAAACTCCTTAAAGTCACCACTGCTCTCATCAAGCCACTCTCTCTCAGCAACGCTCTCCATAAAATGAGCAGTCAGTTTTAAGTTCTCATTTTTTACAATATCGATCGCTTTTTTAACAAGGATAGGATGAACTGAGTAAGGTGAGTGAATCGCTACAGCCGGATAAAAACCTTCACGCTTTATGGTTTTTGAAGCATCAAGTCTTGCTAGAAAATCACCCCAAAGTGCATCTGCCATTGTCGCTTGTGAGCCGATAAGCTCATTGAAAAAGACAACATTTTGTTTTGCTTTTGCACAGGCCTCAAAGTCCATGGCATGGGAACTGATAGCTCCAAATGTTGTAATTCCGTTGGCAAGCATTTTGTCAATGGCCTCAGACATACATTCTATGCCACACTCATTCACCAAGTCAGCTCTGTTTTCTATAACACTGTAGAGCCAGTTGATAAAGTCCCCGTAACTCAGCTCTGTTTTGTTCTTTGAAAATTCGATGTGAACATGAGCATTGATAAGTCCCGGCATAAGCAGTGAATGTTCACGCAGTGTTGTTACTTTTGCATCGGGAAACTCTTCGATGAGTTCTTCAAAAGGTGCTATTTTTTTAATACGTTTCTCAAAGGCAACAGATAAACCTGTTACAACTCTGTCTCGTAGCATAATGTAATGTGGTGTAATTATTTGCATATACTCTTTTAAATCGCTTTCTTTTTTATTTATAATTATACACTTTAAAAAATAATTTAAATACTTTTCTTTTATTGTAACTCTATTTAATAATACTTTAGGTAAAATAAATACCAAAATTGAAATAAGATAAAAAGGTTGATAATGAAAATAGTAGTGATTCAAGGTCCAAACTTAAATATGCTTGGTGTTCGAGAGCAAAATATCTATGGTCCAATGAAACTAGAGCAAATTCATGCACAGATGCAAGAGGTTGCATCTCAAAATGGTGTTGAGATTGAGTTTTTTCAAAGTAACTTAGAGGGTGAGTTGGTAGATAAAATTCAAGAGTGTTATGGTGAAGCGCAGGGAATTATTATTAATGCTGCTGCATATACACACACTTCAATCGCTATCCGTGATGCAATAAGTGCTGTAAGTATTCCTACTATTGAGGTTCATATCAGTAATGTTTATCGTCGTGAAGAGTTCCGTCAGAAAAACTTAATCGCACCAGTATGTGCATCTTCGGTTATCGGTTTTGGTCCGTTTGGATATCACTTGGCAATGATGGGTATGCTTCAAATCATGAATGAGATCAAAGCTGCTCAAGAAGCACAGGCACAAGCTCAAAAGGCACAAGCGTAGACCAATGTATCTCTCACGCAGGGTATCAAAAGGTTTAACGGCTTTTTATGGCTTGCACTTTCCATATGTCTCAAAAAGTAAAACTTCATTACCATATGAAGTAACGATTGGAATAGGTGGAAACATTGGAGATGTTCGTCGCAGGTTTGAACATCTCTTTTTTTATTTGAAACGGCAGAAACAGGTAGAACTTTTAAAAACATCATTGATTTTAAAAAATCCTCCATTTGGATATAAAGACCAGGATGATTTTTTTAACTCAATCATGATAGTAAAGACATCGATGGCACCAAAAACTTTTTTACGTTATTTGCATAGAGTAGAGAAACAATTTGGCAGACGTAGAAGTTTTGCGAATGCACCAAGGACATTAGATTTGGATATTATATTTTTTGATAACCGTCAAATCAAAACAGATGATTTAACTATTCCTCACGCAGAGTGGTTTAAACGTGAGAGTGTAGTGATTCCACTTGCAGGGCTTAGAAGATGAAGATTTTAACATTTACAGGTCGTACTCCATCAGAAGCACTTAAAAAAGCAAAGATGGAGATTGGTGATGAGGGAATGCTCATTGAGACCAAAGAGATTCAAAAAAAAGCATTAGGTAAAGAAGCACTCTATGAGATAGTCATCGGTATTGATGAAGAGATGATCCCATCAACGTACAAAAAAACACAAAAGCCACTCTCAAAGCAGCAACCGCTTAAAAATGAATCAAAAGATGTGCTTTATGATATCTCTCACGCAGCAAAACAGATCTCAGAGATCAGTAAAGTTGTAGATGATCCTTTAAAAGAGTACATGGAACCAATGCAGAGTACAAAGCAATCATCAGTGCAGCCGGCAGTTGAACCAAAAGAACTTAAAGAGATAAAAGCGGAGATTAACAAGCTTACAGACAAGGTAAAAATCATCCAAAATATGTTTTGGGATGAAAAGGCACCTGACTTAGAGAATCAAATTCCGCCAGAGTTTGCAGAGATTTACAGACTCGCATCACAAAGTGGAATGAACAGAGAACATCTTGATATGCTGATGCAGATAACTTTAGAACATATGCCTCTAAAGATGCGAGAGAACTCTGCAACAGTCAAACGCTATTTCCAGACAATATTGCGTAAAATGGTACCTATAAGACGAGAGAGTACCCCTACAGTTGGTAGCAAAAAAGTTATTATGCTTGTAGGTCCTACCGGAGTTGGAAAAACAACCTCCATTGCAAAACTTGCAGCACGTTACTCTTTTTTAATGGAGAAAAAATATAAAGTAGGCCTTGTTGTGCTTGACACCTATCGTATAGGTGCTGTTGAGCAGTTGATGCAGTATGCAAGAATGATGAAGCTTGGTATTGAGACTGTAGTGGACCCTCCTGAGTTCTCTCATGCACTGGATTCTTTGAAATATTGTGACTATATTTTAATCGATACAATGGGCTCTTCTCCTTATGATAAAGGAAAAATTGAAAAGATTTATGAATGCTTGAACGCGAATAATACAGACTACAATGTAGATGTCGTTTTGGTAATGCCAAGCTCAATCAAGTATGAAGACTTGAAAGTGACTTATGAAAATTTTTCATCTTTGGGGATTGACACACTGATGTTTACAAAACTGGATGAGACGATGGGCTTTGGTAATATATTCTCATTAGCTTATGAGACAAAGAAACCGATCAGTTATTTTTCAGTTGGACAGGAAGTTCCGGAAGATTTGGTACCGGCATCAAGTGACTTTTTGGTAGAGTCTCTGTTGCATGGATTTAACAGGAGTAAAGTATGATAGGACATCAAGCCGAAAAGCTTGAAGAACTTGTTGCTTCAAGTAGTAATCAAGGTCCAAAAAAATCAAAAAAGACTCGTTTCATTGCCATTACTTCAGGCAAGGGTGGTGTCGGAAAAAGTACTATCAGCTCAAATCTTGCATACATCTTGGCACAGCGTGGTCTTAATGTTGGTATTTTTGATGCGGATATCGGTCTTGCAAACCTTGATGTTATGTTTAATGTCAAAATCAAAAAAAATATTCTGCATGTGCTAAAAGGTGAGGCTAGTGTGAGTGATATTCTCATTCCAATTACGAGAAATCTTATTTTGATTCCTGGTGAGAGTGGTGATGAGATTTTGAAGTATTCTGATATGGCGCTTTTTGAGCGTTTTATGGAAGAGGCACAGGTACTAGATAAACTTGATGTGATGATAATAGACACAGGAGCAGGTATCGGTGAACATATCCAGATGTTTTTGAATGCTGCTGATGATGTTATAGTCGTTACAGTTCCAGATCCTGCAGCTATTACCGATGCCTATGCTACAATCAAAACGATTGCAACATTGCGTGATGATGTTGGTATGATTATGAACCAGGTCAAGAGCGAGAAAGAGGCTGTTGGTATTTTTGATAAAATAAAAAAAGTAGCTCACGCAAATATAGGTACGGACTTAGACTTAAGGTTAGTTGGTAAGATCAATTCTGATGCCAAAGTAGCAAGTGCAATCAAACAAAGAGCACTCTTTTGTTCACTCTATCCATCGGCTGCTGCAACACGTGATATAGAGCAAATTGCTAACCGAATCGCATCGAAGCTGGAACGAAATGTGCTGGTTACATCTAATGAGAGTGGCCTATCAGGTCTTTTTAGAAGGCTTATGGATCATTTTTAAACTTTGTTGGGGTAGGTTATGTTAGGTGAGAATTTTGTCTATTTCTTTACTGTATGGGGCTTTTTTGTAGGTATCATCTTTGGTATACTAAAGTCATTTGATGCAGAAGGATTGCTTACATATACTTTTCTCATAACGACATTTTTTTATCTTTTTTCGCATATTATTATTGCACTATACTACAGAACAATTACGGTAAAAGCCTATAATTTTCCTAAAGAGAGGCATGAGATAGAACTTGATCTCTTTGTAAAAGAGATAAATAAGCGTGAAAAGCTGATAGATTCAGCCTGTAAAATTACAGATATAGCGATAAAAATGAACAATGAAGACCCTGCAGGAAAACAATCATGATAGCCAATGCATATGTTCAAGACTTAAAACATAAAGAAGATGAACTCGCACTTCAGTACCTTCCAGCAGTTAAGGCGATGGCATTTCGTCTTAAAGAACGTCTACCTAGTTCTGTTGATTTTTCAGATCTTTCTGCCATAGGCACGGAAGAGCTCATTAAACTTGCCCGCAGGTATGATGAAAATCTAAATGACTCTTTTTGGGGTTATGCAAAAAAGAGAGTTTATGGTGCGATGCTGGATTATCTCAGAAGTTTGGATATACTCTCACGTGCAAGCCGTAAACTTGTTAAACAGATAGATTATGCAGTCGAAGAGTATCGTCTCACACACGATGACGAACCAAGTGATGAAGAGTTGGCGGAGATGTTGGATGAAGATATCAACAAGATCCATGAAGCACGAATCGCATCAAATATCTATACAGTTATGCCTCTTCATGACCAACTACAAGTTGGTGATGAGGGTGCAGCACTCGCACAGATTGAAAAAGATGAGCTCGTTGAGGTGATTAAAAAGGTACTCTCTACCTATAAAGAACGAGAACAGATGATTATTCAGTTATATTACTTTGAAGAGTTGACACTCAAAGAGATTAGTAATATACTAAACATAACAGAATCCAGAATTTCACAGATACATAAATCTGTAATTCAAAAAATTAAAGAAGGGATAGGAGCGTAGTATGGCAGATATACTTTCTCAAGAAGAGATTGATGCACTACTTGACGTCGTTGAAGATGAAGGTGATGATGTCCTAGAGAGCGGTGATGAAAATCTTCTTCCTCAACGTCAAGTTACGCTGTATGATTTTAAACGTCCAAACCGTGTTTCCAAAGAACAGCTTCGTGCATTTCGTGGGGTACATGATAAAATGGCGCGCTCTTTGGCTTCACAAATCTCTTCTATTATGCGTTCGATCGTAGAGATTCAACTTCACTCAGTTGACCAGATGACTTATGGTGAGTTCTTGATGTCCTTGCCAAACCCTACATCTTTTAATGTCTTTTCGATGAAACCATTGGAGGGAAGCGGTGTTATTGAGATCAATCCATCCATTGCTTTTCCAATGTTAGATAGACTACTTGGTGGCAAGGGTGAACCTTTTGATGCTTCACGTGAGTTTTCAGATATCGAACTTTCACTATTTGAGACAATTTTACGTGTTATGATGAGTACTCTAAAAGAGGCTTGGGGACCTGTGATGGAGGTTTACCCAACAGTAGAGTCCAAAGAGTCAAGCCCAAATGTTGTTCAAATCGTTGCACAAAATGAGATTGTTGTGATGGTAGTTATGGAGATAATCATCGGGCACTCTTCAGGTATGATGAATATTTGTTACCCTGTTATCTCATTAGAGCCGATTCTACCAAAACTGGCAAGTCGAGATTTGATGCTGAATGAAACAAGCTCGAAAAAGAGTAGAAATACCGAGTTAAAAGTACTTCTCGGTGGTGCAAAAGTAAACATTGAGGCAAACTTGGGAGAAGCGGACCTCACAATGGCTGATATTTTGGAGTTAAAGGTTGGTGATGTCCTGCGACTCTCAAGTGCAGCAGATGATATTATAACTGTTGCGGTTGATGGTAAAGAGCGTTTCCGTGGTGAAATAGGACTGAGACGTTTTAGAAAGTCCATACAGATTACAGAGATAATTGAGACAGAAAAAGATGCTGTTAAACGTGCTCTTGAAAATTTAGAAAAACAGAGACATGAAAAGATATCAGGTGTACGAGATATTATCCATGAAGATGATTTAGTTGAAGATGAGGATATTTAGATGAGTGATTTTATGAAACTCTTTGAAGAAGAGACAGTTGGTACGATAGAAGCCCTTGTTGGAGCAGCACCATCTTTAGAATTAAAAGAAGAGCAAGAGTTAAGTATTATCTCAAATATTGTTCCTCCAATTGTATTGGTGAAAATTAAAGTAAGCGGTGATGTAGATGCTGATGTAATGGTAGCCTTACCACCGAATTTAGCAGCTTCACTCTCAGATATGATGATGGGTGAAGAACCAAGCGAGAGAGATGATGTTAATGATGATGATATGGATGCAGCAAAAGAGATAGTGTCTAATATCTTTGGTGCGATTTCAAATGCACTCTCAGCTCAAAAAGAGCTTCCAGTACTCTCTTTTTCAGTAGAAAGTATTGAGCTTGTAAAAGATGATGAAGAGGTAAGCTTAGAATCATTTAGCAGAATGTTTGTATACAAGTTTTCTCTAGATAGTATAAACTCTCTTTTAATGTTCATCATTGATGATAAACTTTATAATGCACTGTATGGTTCAGATGATAGTCAGAAGTCGTTAGAAAGTGAAGCATCTAAAGGGTCTACTACAGAAGATAATAATTGTGATGATGAATCTATAAAGTTAAGCAGTGAAGAGATGAAAAACATTGCTCTTATTATGGATGTCAAACTGCCAGTACGTGTAAGAATTGGAAAAAAACGCATGCTTTTAAAAGATGTACTGAATATGGATATTGGTTCTGTAATTGAACTTAATCAGCTTGCAAATGATCCACTGGAAATATTAGTTGACAACCATGTGATTGCACAAGGGGAAGTTGTTATTGTTGATGGAAACTTTGGAGTACAAATTACTACTATTGGGACAAAAAAAGAGCGTCTCAATCAACTTAAAGGATAAGTCAGAGTATGGAATTAAATTCAAATAAGGTTCTTGTAGGTATGAGTGGAGGTGTTGATTCTACGGTAACAACACTTTTGCTCAAAGAAGAGGGTTATGAGGTAGAAGGTCTCTATATGAAACTTCACTCAAAACCGGGATACCATGAAATACATCTTGCTCGTGCACAAAAAGCTGCTGATTTTGTAGGAATAAAACTACATGTTCTTGATCTGCAAGATAAATTTAATGAGAATGTATTTCGACCATTTATTGATACATATGCTGAAGGAAAAACACCAAATCCGTGTGCACTTTGTAATCGAACGATGAAGTTTGGTGAGATGATCAAGTTTGCAGACAAAGTTGGTGCAAAGTATCTAGCAACTGGGCATTATATTCAAACAGATGGAGAGTATTTTTATCAAGCAGAAGATGATACAAAAGACCAAAGTTATTTTCTTTTTTATGTAAACAAAGAGATCCTGCCAAGATTGAAGTTTCCTCTTGGTGAGAGAAAAAAGAGTGATATAAAAAGATTAGCCGCTTCTATTGAGGGCTTAGAATCTTTTGCATCTCAAGCAGAGTCGAGCGAAATTTGTTTTGTAGAAACTACTTATACAGATGTACTTAAAGATTATGTAAAAGTTGACCAGGTTGGTGAAGTACTTGATGTAAATGGAAATGTAGTAGGTGAACATAAAGGCTATATGCACTATACAATTGGAAAACGAAGAGGTTTTACAGTTAAAGGTGCACATGAACCGCATTTTGTTACAAAAATCATTCCTGAAAAAAACCAAATCGTAGTTGGTAAACGTGAAGACCTTGCTTGCAGAGAAGTAGTACTTGATAATCTTAATATGTTCCATGATAAAAAAGAGTTTGATACTACTGTAAAATTGAGATACAGAACGAAAGCTGTACCTTGTCATGTTAAGATTAAAGATAATAAAGCCTATTTAGAACTTGAAGAGGGTGTTTTTGGTGTTGCTGTAGGACAAGCTGCAGTATTTTATGATGAAAATAAACTAATTGGTGGTGGTTGGATTATAGACGCATAATCACCACTTTTCACAATCTTTAAACAAACCGAAAACTTCAGACAAACTTCTTCAAATATTAAGCGATCTCTAAGTAATATCCTCCTATAATTCCCATCCACAAACGGAGACACTTCGAGTTGAAGAGTCGAGAGATTCAGAAGTTTGAGATCATTGAAAACTAAGCAAGTAAGAGACTGAGAAATAACGAATCAGTTATCTTATT
>NZ_JALCZL010000033.1:0-17699 GCF_039667035.1 Sulfurimonas sp. NWX79 | reverse complement strand
TGACAATTTATACATATTTTAGAGCTTTTTTACAATCATTTGTAAATAAACCTTTGTTTACTCCCAATATACCATACTTTAAGAGGTGTTTTAAGCACCCGTTTTTTTAATTAAGTCAAAAACAACAAGAAAAATGGTAGCTTACTATGACTTTTTGATGGCAAAAGAGCGCGCTGGAATTGAGCGTGCAGTGCTTTCAAACACCTTTGCAAGAAACAAATTTTTGCCGGGCATGAAAGAGAAGTTTGTTAAACTTATAACAGAACAGGCAAGCTTTACACAAGCATTTCGTGCAGTAGCTGATACAAAAACGAAAAATTACTACAAAAATCATCTGCGTGGTAAAATTGTAAATGAAGTGGAGCGTATGCGTCGTATTGCACTTGATGCAAACACTATCGGTGGATTTGGCGTGAGTGCTACCTACTGGTTTGATACCATCACACAAAAGATCAATCTGCTGAAAAAAGTGGATGACCACTTGAGTGCGCAACTTGTTGCTACAGCATCAGAGAAATACTCATCTGAGAAAACAGCACTCTATACCTATGTGGCTGTGATGATTATTATTATCTTCTTAACAGGAGTTCTCTCTTACCTTATCTCTAAAAACATCTCAAACTCTGTTGAGAAAATCAGCTATGGAGTAAGACAGTTCTTAGAGTTCTTAAACCGCCATCATAATCTTATAGAGAAAATTGAGCTTGATGGTACCGATGAGATGGCAGTCGTTGCCAAAATGGTCAATAAAAATATTGAACAGATAAATGATGGCATAGAGAACGATATGCTCTGTGTGGGTGAAGCAATTTTAACACTCAACAAAGTTGAACAAGGATACTTCAACTGCCGTGTCTCTTCAGAAGCAACAAACTCGCAGATTCAAACATTGGCAAACACTATCAATAAAATGCTCGATACTCAAGAGCAGATAATGAAAGATATTTTAAATGGCCTTGAAAAATATACAAACTACAACTATCTTGATTCCATTGAACTCGATGCTAAAATAGGTGGAGAGACAAAAGCGGTGGTTGATGGCATTAATACTCTTGGAGAGGCTATTCGCACCATGTTGCGTGATACTTTTGAAAGTTCCACCCAACTCCAAGAGCAGTCAGAGCATCTTCAAGAGAAGATGAATCTACTTAGCTCTTCAGCTCAAGAGCAATCAAAAATGCTTGAAGAGACAGCCCAATCTGTTGCACATATTACACAATCTATAGAGGAGACTTCAGAGAAAGCGCATGAGGTGGTATCGCAGTCAAATGACATTAAATCTGTTGTACAGATCATCACAGATATTGCAGACCAGACCAACTTGCTTGCACTCAATGCTGCCATTGAAGCTGCTCGTGCCGGTGAGCATGGTCGTGGGTTTGCAGTTGTTGCCGATGAAGTGCGAAAACTTGCAGAGCGAACACAAAAATCACTCACAGAGATCAATGCAAACATCAATATATTAAGTCAGTCAATTATGGACATTGAATCAAGCATACAAGAGCAGACAACAAATGCCTTGCAGATTAATGAAACAACCGAAGAGGTAGATAATGCAACCAAGCAAAATGCCCAAACAGCGCATGATGTAAATGAAATAGCCAACAGTGTCAAAGATATGTCATCTCAAGCACTACAAAATATTCAAAAGAACAAGTTTTAAACTCTCTGTAAAAGAGAGAGATTAAACTCTATTGTCTCATTTTGACAATAGAGTTTGATAATACACCCTTCTTTTTCAATCTCCTCCACTAACTTTACTTCACACAACAATACCATCCGCTCCTGCGTAAGCGGATCATAGACCTGCAACTTTTCATCTTCGACAAAAAAGATGCGTCCACCGCCACAACCATCACCTATGATGCCTTCACAAACAAGCGGCGAGTTGAGATCAAAACCATGAGTCATCTAAACAATCCTCACGTGCCTCTTTGATAAACTCTCTGTAGTCACTACCGTTTTTATCTATTGCCTTATACTCATCATAGGTATAATTTTTAAAAGTCGCATCATCAAGACAACGGCAGAGTTTTGTAGAGTTTTCATCTCCACTACAGTGAGAGAGCATCTCTTTTTTCTGACTCTCTTCCCAACCGATATAAGAGTTATAATAAGGATAGAGTGCCCAGATGGCAAAAGCAATGGTAAGCACAATATTGACAATATACTCACGCTTTTTTGTCTCAAAATACTTTTTTACATCATAAGAGATTAAAATCACAAAAAATATCTCTAAACCTATGTTAAACCAGTCACTCTCTAAAAAATCAAACAATTTTTTGCTTCCTTATCTCTTTTATTGCCTCTGCACATATCGTCAGACCAAAGGTCGCAGTCACACCCATAAAACTGCCTTTGGCTTTCACCTGTGCCTCTTCTGATGAAAATATCACTTTGTATTTCTTTTTAAAACCTCTTTTTTTAAGCTCATATCGAATCTTTGAACCAAATTTATCACCATAGCTCTTCCAGATATCGCCAACTTGTACTTTTGTAGGGTCTAAGCGTTTCGCACTTCCAAAAGAAGAGATAAGTTTTTTATAACACTTTTGTGCAAGAGCAAGTTTGGCATTTCTATCATCAATAGCATCAAGAACTAAATCATATGGTTCAAAATCAAACGCCATAACCCACGCTTCATCAATACGTTTGTTAATAATTTTAAGTTCTGGATAGTGTTTTTTAAGAGCCTCGACCTTTACCTCGTTCTCATGCAATTCCGACCACATCTGTCTATTTTGATTTGACTTGTCATAAGTATCAAAATCAACTATCGTGATGTTTTTCACGCCACTTCTATAGAGACAGTCTAAACAGAAGCTTCCAACACCACCAACGCCTAAAAGTAAAATATTGGCATCTTGCAGCTTTGCAAAATCATCTTGCAGAACAAGTTTTATACGATCATATTTTCCGCTCATTTAAAGCCACTCTTGCAATTTTTTCATACTTTTATAGGCACTTAGATCCAACATAACCGGTGTGATAGAGATAAAACCGTCACGAATCGCTTCATAATCACTCATACCCTTTGCTCCCTCACGTGCTCTAAAGTTCAACGGATGTAGACCAAGCCAGTAGTGTTCTTCTCCACGTGGATTTCTATGAATCTCTGCCTCACTGGAGTAAACTCTGTACCCTGCATAGGTTATCTTCATCTCAGCCTCTTTTTTCTCAAAAGGAATGTTAATATTTAAAAACTCTCTATCACCTAAAGGAAAGCCATTTTCTCGTACCTGCGTGACAACTTTTTTAATTGTTTTTTGTGCCAATGTAAAGTCACCCTTTGGATTTGTAAAGTCCATAACCTGACTTATGGCGATGGATGGAATGTTATGAAGCACTCCTTCCATCGCTCCAGCAGCGGTACCTGAATAGGTAATATCTTCACCCATATTAGAACCACGGTTTATACCACTTACTATTAAGTCTGGCTTTTTATCTTGAAATATTGCACTCAGTGATAGATAGACACAATCCGTTGGTGTTCCATCTTCAAGTTTAAAAAAGTTCTCCTCAACCCCGATAAAGCGAAGCGGCCTTGTTAAAGTAAGAGAGTGTCCACACGCAGATTTTTCATTTGCAGGAGCAACAACTGTCACTTCCACATCATCAAGCTCACGCAGAGCACTTACAAGACTTAAGAGTCCCTTTGCCTCATATCCATCATCATTTGTTACTAAAATTGTATACTTTTTATTCATGACGATATTTTATACAAAAAGAGGTTAATTCTGGTATAAAATATGCTTAAGTACTAGGTATGAAACTACTATTTGCATTTATTTTACTAAAAAGCTTCTTATTTGCTGCAGACATAGAGACAACATACAAAGAGCTCAACCAAAGAGTCGATGCTGTCTCAAAAGAACTGACACCCGAAGAGAAGCTCTCGCTTTACTATCTTATACTGACAACGCATGATAAGATTACATCTTCACTCTCAGTCGATGAATCCCAAACCAATAAGCTCAAATCAATTGAATCAAAAACACTCAGTGTACTGGACCAACTCTCTAGCAAAAAAAATCTAGACAAGAGAGCGCTTCAAGAGATAAGAACGCTCTATCTTCAAATGAATGAAGAAGCACAAAAGCTTATCAAAGAACAGGCAAAGAAGACCACTGCAACACCCAAAATCGTCTATAAAGATAAAATAGTCACAAAAACATCTTATCTTTACAGTGCTCTTTTTTCATTTATCACACTGCTACTTGGTCTTTTTACAGGATATCTACTATTTAGAAAAAAAGCGTCTACATCTGCCGAAACAACACCATTTTCTCATGAGATCCAAGAACAAAACAGACAACTCCAAGAACAACTCATCTCCGTTGAAGAAAGCATAAAAACAAAAAAAGAGCAGCTTGAAAAAGAAAAAAATGATATCAAGTATGAAAAGAGTGCTTTGGAAGAAAAAAATAAGCAGCTTACAGAAACGCTCGAGACACTAAAAGTCGAACAAGAACAGCATATCAAAGAGTTAGAAGAAAAAATCCAAAGTATTCAAAAAGAGAAAGAAGAAGTCTATCAGGAACTAGAAACATTGCGAAAAGATAAAGAGAATATTTCTGAAGAGAATTTTATCTTTGATGAAAAACTCCAAGGACTTCAAGAACAAAGCAAAAATATCTATCAGGTCTTAGATACCATAGCAGATATAGCAGACCAGACAAACCTGCTTGCACTCAATGCTGCAATCGAAGCTGCACGGGCAGGTGAACATGGTCGAGGTTTTGCCGTTGTCGCAGATGAAGTACGAAAATTAGCAGAGAGAACACAAAAAACACTCTCTGAAGCAAAAGTAGAAATCTCTACTATTGTCGACTCAATTTCAACGCTCAAAGAGTAAAACTTGACAATAGAGCGACTCTTATTGTAAAATTATGATATCAAAAAAGATATTAGAATCTTTTTAACCTTTCCCACATTCAAAATCCCAAAAAATTAAGGCAGTCATACTTATGAGTGAAAACAGTTCATCACAAGCACGTAAAAATTCAAAACCTAACAATAAAAACAATAACTCTAAACGAACACATACACCTGTAAAAGGTTCAAGTGTTGAAGAACTTCGTACAAAAAGTATCCAAGAACTTGTAGAGATGGCAACAGAGCTTGGTATTGAACAACCAAATGAACTCAAACGCCAAGATGTTATCTTTGAAATTTTAAAAGCACAAACTGCTCAGGGTGGTTATATCCTCTTCTCTGGAATTTTAGAGATTATGCAAGACGGATATGGTTTTATCCGTTCAATTGACAAATCTTTTAATGAGTCTATCAATGATGCTTACGTTTCAAACACACAGATTAAACGCTTTGCTCTTCGTAACGGTGATGTTGTAACGGGTCAGGTTCGTCCTCCAAAAGACCAAGAACGTTACTATGCACTTATCAAGATTGAAGCGGTAAACAGCTTACCACCAGAAGAGAGCAAAAAACGTCCGCTTTTTGACAACTTGACACCACTTTACCCAGAAGAACAACTCAAATTAGAGTACCGTGAAAAAGGGCTTACGGGTCGTATGCTTGATCTGTTTGCACCTATCGGTAAAGGGCAGCGTGGACTTATCGTTGCACCTCCAAGATCTGGAAAAACAGAACTTTTAAAAGAGATAGCTCACGGAATTACGGCGAATCATGCTGAAGTGGACTTAATGGTTCTGCTTGTTGATGAGCGTCCTGAAGAGGTAACAGATATGGAACGTAGTGTAAAAGGGGAAGTTTACAGCTCAACTTTTGATATGCCTGCTAAAAACCATGTAAAAGTTGCAGAAATGGTGATTGAGAAAGCAAAGCGTCGTGTTGAGATTGGCCGTGATGTAGTAATTCTACTTGACTCTATCACACGTCTTGCACGTGCTTACAATACTGTTACTCCATCAAGCGGTAAAGTTCTTTCAGGTGGTGTGGATGCAAACGCTCTACATAAACCAAAGCGTTTCTTTGGTGCAGCACGTAACATTGAAAATGGTGGAAGCCTTACTATCATCGCAACTGCTCTTGTTGACACAGGAAGTAGAATGGATGAAGTTATCTTTGAAGAGTTCAAAGGTACGGGTAATATGGAAGTGGTTCTTGATAGAAAAATCGCAGACAGAAGAATCTTCCCTGCCATTGACATCCTTAAATCTGGTACGCGTAAAGATGACCTGCTTATTGGAAAAGATACACTGCAGAAAGTATTTATCTTACGTCAAATGCTTCATAAACAAGATAATGAAATCGAAGCACTGAAATTTATCTACAACACTATGGGTAAAAAAGCTACAAACGAAGAGTTTTTAGAGAGTATGAATACAGATAAGTAAGAGTAACCTCTTCTTATCGCTCACGCAAGATAATATCTACAATATCATCCGCTAACATTATTCCTGACTTATACAACAGCTGTGTCGACGGATCTTTAAAGATGAGTGTTGTCGGAACCTGTTCAATATCGAAACGATGTACCAAAGACCCACAAACACCACTATCTATATCTAAGATAGAGACTTTAGTAACTCTGTCATGTACCTCTTCAAGTTCAAATTCCATCAATTGACAGGCATCACAAAAGGTTGAACCAAATTTCAGTATAACCGTATGTCCTTTTGCAAACTCACGCTCGATTATCGCATCAAAATCTTCTTCATCTATCTCAATAAACGGCATTTTTTATCCTTTTAGGTTTTTTACGAGATTTTTAAAGGCTTCGCCCCGCTCTATAAAGTTTTTGTACATATTAAAACTTGAAGCTGCAGGAGAAAAAAGTACAATATTTTTTGCTACATATTTTGCTTTTTCGACACTCTCGTGTAAATCATATAGGTAAAAAATATTTTTTTCTCCTTTAACGTCCTTTATTTTCTCATAGATTTGCTTACCTGTATCTGAAAAGCAGATAATATTTTTTACACCACTCGCACGTAAAAACTCTGCAAGCGTATCATAACTCACACCCCTGTCATAACCACCTAAGATGAGCGTATCGACATCTTTTAAAATCTTGACCGCCTCCATTGTCGCTTCGGGAATTGTCGCAATGGAGTCATTGATATAACTGACACCATTGACACTGCCTACATATTCAAGACGGTGTGGTAGTGTTTGAAACTCACGCAGACTCTTTTTATATGCGGAAGCGTCAATATCCAATACCTCACGTAGCTGTTCTAAAATCTGCAAACTTGCATGGTGGATATAGCCCTGTTTTATATTAAAAGTGCACGGATAAGCAAGTTTTTTATCAAAAACATTATAAAAGTGTTCAGCCTTTACAAGCTCTTTGTTAAAAAACTTTTCTCGGTTTTCAATATTTGTAATGAAGCTATCTTCTAGTTTTTGATGTAAAAAGATATTGAACTTTGCTTGATAATAGTCTGCTTCACTTTTATAATAGTCCAAATGCTCTGCAAAAAGATTTGTTAAAATTGCAATATGCGGAGAGTAATTAATATGGTGGAGTTGATGTGATGAGAGCTCCATGACAACTTTTGTTTTTTCATCAATATCTTCGATAATTTCTAGTGGAGGCAATCCGATATTTCCACATAACAAACTCTTTTTGCTAGCATTTTTCAACATTGCATCAATGAGTGTTACTAATGTACTTTTACCTTTTGTACCGGTAACTCCAATGATTTGTGAGCCAAAATGTTTCAAAAAAAGCTCTGTGATGGATGTAAAATTGTAAGTATCATAATCGATGCCTAAATTATGCAGTGAAATTCCAGGAGATTTTATAATCAGCTCTGCATCACACAGTCTATTGAGATAATTTTCTTCATCATTGTAAGCTTTATCAACAATGATTATCTCTGTACGTGGTAAGTACTTTTGAGCAAAAGAATGAAAGGATTTTCCCTCTACTCCATAGCCAAAAATAGCTATCTTCTTATAAGCTGCTAGCTCAGAAATGAAGTTTTGCAACTTGCTCACGCAGCACCTCTTTAAACTTCTGTGGCAAATTATTTTCACCCTCAAAATCAACTCTCAGATTATAGGCTATCTCTTTTGATTGATAGTTCTGCAACAGTTTTGGCAACTGCTCTTTATCATAGCTTTTATACTTCTGTGTCAGGGCATAATTTACCTCATCATAGGTTCCCACACACTCAAAAGGCTTGACAGCTTCGCTCTGAGAAAGTCCTTCAAAGAGCTCACGCAGTTCCTCATCATCCAACATATCTTTACCAAATATCTCACGCAAAGTCACATCATCGATATAGTTACAAAGCATTATGTAGGTAAAGAGACACTTTGGACATTTACCACACCACATATTCGCTTTACTGCCAACATTACAGCTGCGAAATGTAAAAAAGTGCTCAGTAGCCAAGATGCTAAATAGTTTGGCAATGTGAATCTCATCCAATGGTCTTAAAAAGCTAAAATACTCCACATTATCCGTTACAAAGTTTTTGATATACCAGCGAAAATCATTTTCAAACTCAATCGATTTTGAGTATTGATGATTAATCTTTTGACCGTTATAGATGATGTTCTCTTCATTGGCACTTGACTCATTTGAAAGTACTATATAGCGACTTTTATAAAGCAGTCCAAGCCAGATGGAGATAAAACCAACAATAGATGAAAATGGTATATGCCCGTTCAGATAGCCTCGCTTGTTAAACTCTAAAATCTTCTCTAAATCAAGTTCACGTTTTAGCACAATACTATTATCTGGATGTTTATCTAAAATTGCCTTGGAGGCTTTGATAGGGTTCATAGAAAAAAGAAGTGAATCAGGAAAAACATCACGCAAGAGCTCATAACTTACAAGTGAGTCTTTTCCTCCGCCTATTGGGATGATGGCACGTTCCTCAGTTTCTCTCTCTATCTTTGTAAACTTCGGCTCATCTGCAGTAATAAACTCTACCAAGTCATCCTGTGTGACATTTATCTTATTTAAGTAGATAAACTCACCAAGACCATTAAAGTAGAGCTTAGCAAACCACTCTTTTTGCTGCTGCGTGAGATACCCACACTCAATATAAAACTCTTTTGGAACGGCAATTTTATAGTAGCTGATAGCCTCAGCAAGACCGATATGAAAGACAATAGTCTCCATATCAAAATCTGTGCTCATTTTTACATCTTTTTTAAGTGCAATGCGATGATAAAATGGTGTTACTTTCTCACCCTCACGCAACTCATAAAGAAAATGAAGTGCTATTTCTTCATCACTCTCTACAACCTTATAACTTTTATATATAAATTGATTATTTTCTTCTCGTAACTGCTCAAAATTTTTCATAATTGCCATTTTTAATTTAATAGAGATATTATAACTTAAGTTGGTAATGAGGGAGGTAAAATGAGGGCTGGTTTACCCTCTTCTAGAAGAACTACTGCCTGAACTTCGTGTTTTGTTGCGTGGGCCACCACTTCTCCCACGTCCTCTGCCACCACCTTTATTAATTGGCTCAGCTTTGATGTTTGGATCTGGTTTAAAACCTTTAAGCCACACTTTTGGGATATCTTTTTTTATCAGCTTTTCTATGTTTTTAAGATAGTCATCTTCATCAATACAAACAAGTGAGAGTGCTTCACCCTCATTGCCTGCACGTCCAGTTCTACCAATTCGATGCACATAATCTTCACTCACATTTGGCAACTCATAATTGATAACATGAGGCAGTTGGTCGATGTCAATACCGCGTGCTGCAATATCCGTTGCCACAAGCACACGGACATCACCCTTTTTAAAGTCAGCCAATGCTTTTGTTCTAGCATTTTGTGATTTGTTTCCATGAATGCTAGCAGCAGGAATGCCATCTTTTTCAAGTTGGCCTGTAAGCTTATTTGCACCATGTTTTGTTCGGGTAAAGACCAAGACCTGTTGCCATTTTCCTTCATTTATGAGATGGGTTAAAAGCTCTCGTTTACGTCCTTTATCAACATGATAAACAGATTGAGAAACCTGTTCACTCGATCTGTTTTGACGTGCAACTTCAACAACTGCAGGTGACTTTAAAAGTGAGTTTGAGAGTTTTTTTATCTCATTTGAATATGTTGCAGAAAAAAGGAGCGTCTGCTTTTGTTTTGGCACAACATTAAGTACTTTTTTTATGTCATTGATAAATCCCATATCAAGCATTCTATCAGCCTCATCCAAGATTAAAAACTCAATCTTTCGCAAATCTATCGTCTTTTGTGAGAGATGATCAAGCAGCCGCCCAGGTGTTGCGATGACAATATCAACTCCTTTTTTGAGCTGTGTGATTTGTGGGTTGATTTTCACGCCACCAAAGATGACCGTTGATTTAAAAGGGAGGTGTTTCCCGTAAAGTGCTACACTCTCACCAACCTGAGCAGCAAGTTCTCTTGTCGGTGTTAAGATAAGTGCTTTTGGGTAGTGTTTACCTTTTGGCATCTGCTTGCGTGAGAGCAGTTCTAGTAATGGCAGTGTAAATCCTGCAGTTTTTCCTGTGCCTGTCTGTGCTCCGGCTAAAATATCTTTACCCTCTAAAATGACGGGTATTGCTTTTTGCTGAATTGGTGTCGGGCTGACATAGCCCTGCTCTTTTATAGCTTGTAGTAGTGGTTTTGATAAACCGAGTTTGTCGAATGACATATATTTCCATTGTATTAATATTAGACTTCTTTTGAAGAACTCTAATTCATAATAGCATAACTTAAACAACCTCGTGGTAAAATCACTTATTATTATTTAAGGAGCAAGAAGTTGAGAGAAGCACATGAAGTACTAGCGAGAAAATATCGACCATCCAATTTTGATGAGCTTATCGGTCAAGAGACCATCGCTCAGACTCTTTCTCTTGCTCTTGATGCAAACAGACTCTCACATGCTTATCTCTTCTCAGGACTGCGCGGGAGTGGTAAAACCTCTACTGCACGAATCTTTGCCAAGGCTCTCATTTGTGAAGAGGGGATGAGCCATCAGCCTTGCGATAAATGTTCAAACTGTGTAATGGCAAAAGAGGGACGCCATATGGACATCATCGAGATGGATGGAGCATCCTCACGTAAGATTGATGATATTCGGGACCTCATTGAACAGACAAAATACAAACCGGCTGCCGCACGCTATAAAATCTTTATCATCGATGAAGTCCATATGCTTACAAAAGAGGCCTTTAATGCTTTGCTGAAAACCCTTGAAGAGCCACCTGAATATGTCAAGTTTATCTTAGCAACGACAGACCCACTCAAACTCCCGGCAACAATTCTCAGCCGTACACAGCACTTTCGTTTTAAAAGCATAGCTACCAACAAGATAGTGGACCATTTGGCACATATTTTAAATCTTGAAGGTATCAGCTTTGAACATGATGCTTTAGAGATTTTAGCACGAAGTGGGAGTGGCAGTCTACGTGATACACTTACTCTGCTTGACCAGGCCATCATCTACTCAAAAAACCATGTCGATGTGCGAACGGTTACGGATATGCTCGGACTTGTTGATCCAAAATTCATCTCTGAGCTTTTTGATGCTGTTTTTGCAAAAGATTATGCAAAACTTGTAGAGTACACAAAAGTGCTTGAAGATTATGAATCCGAGATGGTAGTCGATGAGCTTATCGCCTTTTTAAAAGAGAAGATGTACCATCAGGATGCCCTCTTTTCAACACTTGTTCTTGACAGATTCTTTAGAATTTTAAGTGAATCAAAATATCTCTTTAGCATTAATGCAGATGGTTCTTTTGTGCTGAGCATGATATTTTTCAAGATGATTGAAGCACTTCGTATCCGTGAGATTGACCAGATGATAGAGTCATTTCAAAAAGATGTTCCTCGTCCTGATATCCTCACGCAAGAAACAACCCAGACAGCACCACCTGTAAAGATAAAACTACAAGAGAGTACACCTGAGATGAATGGTGTAGTGGCTACACAGCAAGAGAGTCTTCAAGAAGAAGTCCCAGCTGAACCAACACCTCAAATCGTAGAAGAAGAGAAAAAAACAGACCCTGATTTAGAAATATTCCAAGAACTCATCGCAAAAATCACGGATAGAAATGCAGCGCTTGGAGAGTGTTTTAAAGCACAAATTCATTTCATCTCTTTTAGTGACAACACACTTACTTGGGAGAGCTGTGCTGATGAAGAGTGTAAAAAAGCACTGAGACATGGTTATGGTGTCATTAAACAGCTTGTACGTGAGACTTTTGGTTTTGAAACTGTTATCAAAGGTGTGCCTTGTTCAAAAAAGATAGTAGAGCAAAAAAAAGAAGTACAAAAACAAGTACAAGAGAGCATGTCTAACGAGCCTCAAGGTGCACAAAGTGCCTCAACTATTGAAGATATAGAAGCAGGCGGTGCAGCTAGCTGTGTAAGTAACTGTGATGAGCCTTCTGTGCAGGATGAAGTGGATGGAACAAACATTACAAAAGAACCTATGATAGAAAAGGCCATAGAACTGTTTGAAGCAAAAAAAGTGACAATCCAGTCAAAAATTTAATCAAAAAAGAGCTCACAACAAGAGAGTCCCTCTCTATGACAAAACTTTAAAATTTCTACATACGGTGTTGCATTGCGTTTTTTAATTGTTGCAAAGTGTGCTTGGGAGATTCCAAGGAGTGCTGCTATATCTTTATCATAGACCTTTTTTCTTCCGTCTTTTGCCAGATATTCTCTTAAACTTTCAATAATTGCACGAAAATCTTTCATCTACTGCTCCTGTAGATGAAAATATAACGCAAGAAAAAAGAGAAAGATAAAAATATTGCATTATGCTATTTTTTTGCAGACTTTTTCTCTCTTTGATAGATTCTTTTCACAAGATTTTTAAGGAGAAGAGAGAGTTCTAAAAAGTCTATATAGTGTATGATTTTTATCTCTGCATCATACTCTTTTGCATCTATTTTTTTAAGATATTCACTTAAGGACTCTATATCTTCTTTGAGTTTACTATAAAGTCTGTAAGCCATAAAAGCGACAATTCCAAATGTAAGTAAAAAACCAAAGGCTATAAAGAACCACTGCATATTTTCATTTATTGATGCAGTGTGCAAGATGATATAAATAAAGAAAAAAAGAAGTAAAAATAACGAGGCGACTTTTAGAATAAAATGGAAATAGATATCTTTAAAAATTTTTAACACAACTTGTAACCAACGCCTCGAACTGTTTGGATGTAATCTTTACTTTTATCTGGATCTATCTTTTCTTTGAGTCTGTTGATAGCGACATTAACAGTTTTGTACTGATAGTTTTCACTGTCTCCCCAGACATTTTCTAAAAGATAATCACGCTCAAGTACCGAGTTTTTATTCATAATAAACTCTACCAAAAGATCAAACTCCAACTTGGTTACTTCAACATTTTGCCCATCAACCAAGACCTCACGTGTACTTTTATCCAATACCAGATCACGGAATGTAAGCTTTCCTTCATGGTGTTTTTTGGATGTTCTTTTTAAGATGGAGCGTACACGTAAAATGAGCTCTTTCATATTAAAAGGCTTTGTGATGTAGTCATCTCCACCACGTTCAAACCCCTCTTCGATATCTTCATCTCTGTCTTTTGCACTTAAAAATATGACAGGGACATCCAGCCCATCCTCACGCAGCTCTTTGACAAACTCACTTCCCTCCACCCCAGGAAGATTTCTGTCCATGATGAGCAGGTCGATATCTTCTTCATCAAGAATCTGTGCTACTGTTTTCGTATTTAAAAATCCAATGATATCAAAACCCTCTTTAGCAAGGTTGTACTCTAAGAGTTCTAGTAAATCCTCTTCATCTTCTACAATGACAATATTTGCACTCACGTTCACCCATCCTTTTGTGCTTCTTTATGAAATTGTAGCAAAAAAACAGGTTTACCCACTTATAAACCTGTATTTTGGATATTGTCATCAACAATCAATGTAATACTGTCAGATGTTGCATCATTTGAATATGTATATGTTGTACTCGTACCATCATCAACAGCACTCTCTTGTGTCCAGCCTGTTGTATCAACATTAACCTGATCTGCAGCATCACCTGTAATTTCGAGTGTATTGTTGGTATCTGTCATATCCAGTACATCATCTAAGGAGAGATTATCTAAGATATGATCTCCCTGACTTAAATCAATTTTTTCGATATTCATTATCGTATTGTTCAGTGTATCAATATTACCGAAATCTATGGAATCATTTGCATTTAAGATAAGTGTATCATTGCCACTGCCTCCATCAAGTAGGCTGTCATGAATATCATAGACTATCATATCATCACCACCTCCGGCAGATATCATATCATCACCGGCACCACCATCAAGAAGTTCACTGTTCTCATTGCCAATAAGCGTATCATCTCCAGCATCACCAATTAGTGAGTTCCCATCATCTAAAAGTAAACTCGACGTTCCGTCTGCATTTGCCTGATATGTACCAGTCTGTGAAGTTCCATCACTATAGTTGATAGTGACATTTACACCTTGCAGTCCAAAATCTTCACCTGTATCACCGGCACTCCCACTGATATAATCTGTATCGACACCAAACCAAAAAGCATCACCTTCACTAAAACTGTTCTGTGCGAAATTAACTGTCAGTGTCTGACTTCCATCAGGAGCATCAAATGTCACATCACTGCTATCAATTCCAACTGTACTAGCCCCTATAGAAGGAGCAGTCGATCCACTTCCACTTGTATCAAAGTAACCCTGTGGCAATGTAAATGTTATTGAGTTTATTGCTGAACCATTGAAAGATCTTTGAAATTCAAAACCAATCTGATTATCTTGATTATACGTGCTACCGGATAAAACAGTTGCAAGAACAATATGTGTAGCTGCATTGTTACTGTTTTGACGATTTGCGATAATAATATCATCATATGCCGTACCACGGATACTGTCACTGTTTTGCAAAGTAACATTCGCTTTTGCACTATCTGTTACACTTGCATCAGTATTTGAAATTGTATATGTAACAGCTTCACCATTTGCAATATCTGTAAAAGTTATGCCAGTGTTGTCACTATTGATATCTGTTCCATTATCTGCAACTACATTTGTTACTTTCATGTCTGATGAAAGTGTATCATTATGTATCAATGCATCATAAGCAACACTCACACTGCTGCCATCTGTAGCATTTGTAATGATATTATCAACGTTAGCATCAATATTTGCAACATAATCAAGGTTGATTGTTAAATCTATGGATTTTGTATCACCATCACCGTCAATTGCAGTAATTGTAAAGATCTCTTGCTCATTACTTACTGTATCGTTTGGATTAATTGTATAAATATACTCTCCTGTATTAAAGTCAATATCAAGTACTCCACCTCTATTTGTTGTAATACTTTGTTGAGCATTATTTGCATCATATACATAGCTTACTCCATCTACAACTACAGTGTCAATATGTCCACCGTCTGCACCAAGGATAATTCCTGTATCAGCACTCCCGCTGACGATAGATGCATCCCCTTGTACTATGCCTTCACTTACCGTATCAAGCAGTGTCTGTTTTAGATCCAATGCATCAAGGACTTGAACAGCGTAGGGCTCTGTATCTCCATTCGCATTTGTATCAGGATATGCAATCGGTGTTAAAGAGTCTAGATTCACACTCTCTGTAATACCGATACCAAAAGAGATATCTACATTATTATTTGTTAAGAAATTTTCCCAGTCTGTCTGCAGAGCTGCATCAACTTCATGTCCACTGTTTGGCTCACCATCAGAGATAAAATAGACCAATGTCTTATCTGCAGCAGGTGGGTTATATCCATTCATTGTTGCATTCAATGCATCATCATAATATGTTCCTCCGTTTGGAGTTATATTATCAAGATAAAGATTCGCATTTTGTTTATCATCTACATACCATGCTGACTCATTGACATTATCGGAAAAATCAACAAATTTAATGTTTACATTTCCTAAGTCATCATACGAATCGAACATAGATTTTAATGCCTCTTTTGCTATATCCATACGCACTTGATCCGCATTAAAGTTAGCATCACCAGCCGCATCACCTTCTAAATCCCATGCCATACTTCCTGAACGGTCAAGAACGATGATAAGATTTGTTGTCTGTGCACTCGCAGAAGTATCTTGAATATTTTGAACAACATCACTGCCTATTGGTGCATCATCAACAATATTTACATTGAGTTGTGCTGATGCACTTTGTCCGGTCGCATCTGTAATATTATATGTAAAACTCTCAACTACATTATCACCATTGAGATTAGAACTTGTCAATGTATACGTATAATCTCCAGTAGCAGCATCGACAACTAAAGTACCATTACTTGTATTAACTGTAATCACTCCATTACTTGCACTCGTGCCATTTATACTGTCAACAGTTGCACTGCTTCCTATACCCAAATCATTTGTAAAGAGATTGCCTGTAGTAACTTCTGCATCTGAAGATGCATCAGTTCCATTTGCCAAAGCACTCTCATAAACAGTTGCACTATCATCAACACCTACAATAGTTGCATCATGATTAACAGTAAAATCTGCACTTGAACTGTCACCATCGGCATCTTGTAACTCATATGTAAATGTATCACTGATACTCAATGTAGAATCTACATTGTAACTTAAACTATCTACTCTGATTTCACTGTTACTTGCCGGGTCAATCACAATATAGCGAATAAAGTCACTACCATTTGCCGGTGTTTGATTACTAACGACATCTAAAGTATCATTCCCATTACCGCGTTTTGTTCCCGAACCAACTAATTCACCAAGTTCATTATACGCATACCAGTCAACATTTTCATTATTACCGAAATTACTAAGTTCCAATGTTGCAGTAGATGTTTTACCATTGACATCAAAGACAAGATATTCATTACCATCCACTTTAGTGTCACTACTTCCTCCATTGACACCCAAGCCACTATTATCATCAAAATTGACATTTGCTGCATTACTTGCAGTAAGGAGTGATAAATCCAGGTTTCCGTTTGCATCAAAAGGATCACCACTGTTAATACCATAATAATCTATCTTTGCACTGTCCCAATCTGCTTGATTTGTTCCACTCACACTACCAATAGCATAAGCAGAGTCATAACTATAAGTACCATCTTGATTTAGTGTCAATGTACCATTGTCAGTATCAATGACAATATTTCCATTACCATCAAAAGTGTTGTATGTAGTTCCATTATATGTCACAGAAATAATAGAAGTAGCGTCTTCTCCTAATGTATCAGCTTGAACATCATTACCACCATCACCATTTATGACATTTCCATCAGCTGTACCACCAAAGCCTACACTATCACTATCATCAAGGGCTGTCGGTGCAGTATCTCCAACGTTCAACTCAATTTTTTGCCATACAGAATCACTGGCTCCATCGCTTGCTTTATAATAAAGATAATCTTGTTCTACTTGTCCATCAGTTGTATGATTAAGTACCGGTGCAGTATATGTAAATGTTCCATCACTATTCATAACAACAGTCCCACCAAGAGCCGTTGTAAAGGTAGATGAACCATCAACAACTTGCTCATTTAAACCATTAGCATCACTAGCAACAGAAACAACACTAATAGCATCACCCTCTGCATCACTATCATTTGCTAAAACAGAAGTAGCATTTAAAGTCGAACCTTCAATCACTGAATAAGTATCTAATACAATAGTTGGGGCATCATCTACAGGCGTTACTGTGATATCGAGTGTATCGCTCGCACCTGTGTTTGTTGTGTAAGTAGCCGTTGGAACAGCTCCATTCCAGTTTGCATCTGGTGTAAATGTATAGCTTCCGT
>NZ_JALCZL010000032.1:0-20306 GCF_039667035.1 Sulfurimonas sp. NWX79 | reverse complement strand
CACTCAATGTGCTTAGAAAAATTGAAATAACAAAGAGCCAAAAATCTCTAGCCGATGAACTGAGCCTAAGTGTCGGAAAAGTAAACTACGTCATCAAAGCCCTCATAGAAAAAGGTCTCATCAAAGCAGAGAGTTTCTTTACCAACAAAAATAAAAATCAGTATAAATATCTCCTTACAGAAGAGGGCATCAAAGCCAAGATAGATCTCACAAAAAAATTCATCGTCAGGAAAAAATCAGAATATGAAGAGCTACAGCGGGAGTTGGAATATTATAGAGGATCAAAAATATGAATAATGAAAAAATATGTATAGTAGGTTTAGGTTATGTAGGTTTGCCATTAGCGCATGCATTTAGTAAAAAGTACAGTGTTGTTGGTTTAGATATTAACATAGAACGCATTGAAGAACTAAAAAATGGGTTTGACAGAACGCAGGAACTTACAACTAATCAAGTAAAAGAGTCTATAGAAAACGGTATGGTATATACAAGCATTATTGACGATGCTAAAGATTGTAATATTTATATTGTAACTGTTCCAACCCCAATAGATGAGTCAAACGAACCAGATTTGACGCCAATTGTAAAATCAACAGAATCAATAGGAAAAATTCTTAAACAAGATGATATTGTTATTTACGAGTCTACAGTGTATCCTGGCGTTACTGAAGAGGTGTGTGTGCCTATTTTAGAAAAAGAGAGTGGGTTGAAATTTAACGAAAGCTTTTTTTGTGGATACTCTCCAGAGAGAATAAACCCGGGAGATAAAGAACATACTGTTACAAAAATCTTAAAAATTACTTCTGGTTCAACTCCTGAGATTGCAAAAAAAGTAGATGAACTTTATAAATCTATAATTATTGCAGGAACACATTTGGCACCAACTATCAAAGTGGCAGAGGCTGCAAAAGTAATTGAAAATACCCAAAGAGATGTCAATATAGCACTTATTAATGAACTTGCTATGATTTTTGATTTGATGGGAATCAATACAAATGATGTCATAGAAGCAGCTGCTACGAAGTGGAATTTTATAAAACTGTACCCTGGACTTGTTGGTGGACACTGTATAGGCGTTGATCCATATTATTTAACACATAAAGCACAGAGCCTTGGGTATATGCCAAATCTTATTCTTGGTGCGAGACAGATAAATAACTCTATGAGTAAACTCATTGCAGATAAAACTATCAAAAAAATGGTGAAGTTTGACAAGAAACTTAAAAATGCAAATATTTTGGTTATGGGAGTTACTTTTAAAGAAAACTGTCCAGATATGAGAAACTCTAAAGTACTGGACATTATAAAAGAACTTGAAGAGTTTGAATGTAATGTAGAAGTATATGACTACTGGGTAGATAGAAGTGACCTGGAAACAAAAGATCTGAATTTTGTAAATGAGTTGCCACTCAATTCAAATAAATATGATGCTATCGTTGTAGCAGTAGGTCATGATAAATTTAAAGAGATTACAACACAAGAGTATGAGAGTATGTCTAAGGGAACACCGATAGTCATCGATGTTAAAGGCATAGTAGAAAAACCGACATGGAGACTTTAGAAATGAAAAAAAACTTTGCACTTATAGGTGCTGCAGGATATATCGCACCACGACACATGAAAGCTATAAAAGAGACGCAAAACGAACTTGTGGTAGCGTATGATCTGTATGATGGTATAGGGATAATGGACAGTAATTTTCCCCAAGCTGACTTTTTTACAGAGATGGAGCGGTTTGAAGATTTTTTGGATAAATATAAAAGAGATGGGCACTCTCTTGATTATGTCAGTATTTGTTCACCGAACTATCTGCATAAAAGTCATATCCGATTTGGATTGCGTCAAGGTGCAGATGTGATTTGTGAAAAACCACTCGTGCTCAATCCTTTAGATATAGATGAACTAAAAGAGATAGAAAAAGCTACAGGAAAAAAAGTTTATAATATTTTACAGCTAAGATTGCACCAATCTATAATAGACTTAAAAGAAAAAGTTCAAAAAGAGCTTGAGCAAAATCCAGATAAACAGTACGATATAGATCTTACTTATTTAACAAGCCGTGGAAAATGGTACTTTGAGTCATGGAAAGGTAAAGAAGAAAAGTCCGGTGGGATCGCTTCAAATATAGGTGTTCATTTTTACGATATGCTTTGTTGGATATTTGGAGATGTTGAGGAAAATATCGTACATGTAAAGACTGCAGATACAAATGCCGGGTATTTTAAACTCAAAAATGCAACAGTACGATGGTTTCTCTCAGTAAACTATGATTATATCCCAGAAGATATAAAAGCTAGTGCTATGAGAACATATAGATCTATCACTGTTGATGGTGATGAGATAGAGTTTAGTGGTGGTTTTACAGATTTGCACACGAAGAGTTATGAGCATATATTGAATGGTGGTGGATTTGGACTTGATGAAGCGTATGGAAGTATTCGAACAGTATCTACGATTAGGAACCTTCCTGCAGTCGGTTTGCAAGGAGAATATCATCCGTTTTGTAAAAAGGTACTTACATAATGGCAAAGTGGTTTGCTCATGAGAGTGCATACATCGATGAAAATGTAAGCATTGGTGATGATACTAAAATATGGCACTTCTCTCACGTACTTTCAAATACAAGCATAGGAAACAACTGCTCTTTTGGACAAAACTGTGTAGTTGGTCCTAATGTAAAAATAGGCAATGGTGTAAAGGTTCAAAACAACATCTCTATATATGATGGTGTAGAGGTGGAAGATGATGTATTTTTAGGGCCTTCTATGGTCTTTACAAATGTTATAAATCCACGGGCATTTATTCAAAGAAAAGATGAATTTAAAAAAACCCTTCTCAAAAAGGGATGTTCTATAGGAGCAAATGCTACCATAGTATGTGGTGTTACAGTCGGTGAGTATGCGCTTATAGGAAGTGGTGCAGTGGTAAATAAAGATGTAAAGTCGTATGCCTTAATGGTTGGTGTACCTGCCAAACAGATAGGTTGGGTAGGTATCAGTGGGAATACCTTAGAGTTTATAGATGATACAGCAGAAGATGAATATGCCAAATATAAACTTAAAGATGAAGAGTTGAAAGTGGAGAAAAAATGAAGATAGATTTCGCAAACTTACAGTATCAGTATCAACTCTATAAAGAAGAGATAGACGAAGCCATCCATAAAGTTTTAGATAAATCTAACTATATTATGGGTGAAGAAGTTAATGAATTAGAAAAAAATCTTGAGAATTTTACAGATGCAAAAAATGCCATCACATGTAGTAGTGGAACAGATGCACTACTGCTTGCTATGATGGCACTAGATATACAGCCTGGGGATGAAGTGATAACTACTCCCTTTACTTTCATTGCAACTGCCGAGACCATAGCACTTTTAGGTGCCAAACCTGTATTTGTAGATATAGATGAAAAAACATACAATATTGACCCAAGCAAGATAGAAGATAAAATAACACCAAAAACAAAAGCAATCATCCCGGTAAGTCTTTACGGACAACCAGCAGATATAGATGCCATCCAAACCATAGCAGACAAACACACTCTAAAAGTTATAGTAGATGGTGCACAGAGCTTTGGAAGCACATATAAAGATAAAACTGACTCTAACCTTGGTGACATAAGTACAACAAGCTTTTTCCCTGCAAAACCTTTAGGATGTTTTGGAGATGGTGGTGCAGTCTTTACAAACGATGAAACACTAGCTACAAAAATGAAACAACTCAGAGTGCATGGACAAAATAAACGCTACCATCACAAATATATAGGGCTTGGTGGAAGAATGGATACCATTCAGTGTGCTGTGGTAAATGTAAAGTTAAAGCATTATAAAAAAGATTTGGCGCTTCGTCAAGAAGTAGCACAAAAATACACAGATGCACTAAAAGATAAAGATATAATCTTGCCATTTATAGCATATGATAGAACAAGTGTATTTGCTCAATACAGCATAAGAGTACAAGACAGAGATGAAATACAAGCAAAATTAAAAGAACAAGGTATCACAACAGCAGTACATTATCCTATGCCACTGCATCTACAAGAGTGTTTTTCATACTTGGAGTACAAAAAAGGTGAATTCCCAACAGCTGAAAAAGTAAGTGATGAGATTATGAGTTTGCCGATGAACCCATATGTGAGTGATGAAGAGATAAAGTTTATTAGTGAAAATTTAATAATATCATGATAGATCTACTTTTAAAACAAGCATATAAAAAACTAAAATCTTTCTTATATACAGATAAAACTTTATTAACTGAAAAGATAGAACTTGCACACTTTGAACAAAATTTAGAAAGTAATTTAAAATCATTAGTAAAGGCAATAGAAAATAAAGATATATCAATATGGACTAAAAACATAAGCTATACCTTGATTGTCAAAAGAATAAAATCTATAAAGAAAGAGGAAAATTTTTATACAAATCAAACTATACATGAAGATGATTATGAAATTGAGTCATATAATATCTTTATAAAAGCATCCATAGAAATTCATCTCATATCTGTATTATGGACTATACTAATTGGCGAACAATTGGATAAAGAATTAATTAAGGATATAAAAGGTAATAGACTTTATAGAGATCAAAACAATCAGTTTAAATATGATAGCTATAAACTTTTTCGACCATATTATGAAGGTTATCAAAGTTTTCGAGATAAGGCTATTGATATGGCTATGCATTTACATAAAAAAGGTTTAGATGTAACGGTTTTAAATCTTGATATCCAAGAATTTTATTACAATATTGATTTTACTTTTGATAGTATAAAAGATGATATTGAAGATAAATATGATTTAAATACCCTTATGCAAGAGATACATAGTGCTTTTCATAAAAAAGTAGAAAATCTTAAACCAAGGGAAAAAGTCAAATATAACTCTAAGAAATTCTTGCCTATTGGACTAGTTTCTTCATCAATTATTGCAAATTATATACTTAATGATCTTGATAAAGATATTAAAAATGTAAAACCAGAATATTACGGAAGATATGTAGATGATATGTTATTTGTATTTTCAAATGCAAATGTTAATTTAAACTCTAAAACAATAGTTTCAGATTTACTAAATTGCAAATCACAAAATTCAAAATTAAGAACTGGAAAAAGAACAGTTCAAATCTTAACTGGCAAGAAAAAATTTAAATTACAAAATAAAAAAGTAAAATTATTTCATTTTCATAGAAATGACTCTATATCACTGTTAAAAAAGTTTAAAGATAAAATAGATGAAAACAGTAGTTTTTTTAACTTTATGCCAGATGATGAAAAGCTTTTTAAAACATTAGAATCATCATCTTTTGGTATGTTCTATAGTGATAGTGAAAATAAACTAAGCTCACTTATAGGAACTACAAAAGATACTTTAAATATTTCAAAAAATATGTCAGGGATGCTTTCAACTGTATCTGTATCAAAATTAGATGAGACGCATCTCTCTATTTATAATCAACAATTACAAAATGTATTTAGTGGGCATAATATTTTAGAACTAAGACTACATTGGGAAAAAGTTTTTACATATCTTTATATCTCAAAATCTTATGATTTGTTTGTAAAGTTATTTAAAGATTTTTATCATACTATAGAAAAACTATCAAATAAAGAATTGATAAATGACACACAAAGGTATCTAATAAATAGTGTTTTATTTGGAGTAGCTATAAATCCAGATTATTTTCAAAATAATCTTGTAGATCAAATAGAAGATAATGATATACCATTAAATCAATTATTAAACACAAATGATATTCAAAATATAAGAGAAGCAAATCTATTTAGTAGCTATCTTATGACTTATCCATTGTTAAACTATGCTACTTTATATGATAAGGATGAGTGGATAAAACAAGAAGAGATTAACCCATTTAATTATTTGACTAATAAGATAGAATTAAAAGATATTAAACTAAAAATAGATAGCAAGAGTAAAAAAATACAAAATTCACCAAGATATATTCACTATCATGAAATTATACTTTTTGATTTTTATATACATATAAACAGTCATGTTGATAGACAGGTATTTTATTCTACAGATACTAAAAAAGTATTAGAAGAATATAATAATTTTAATCAATTTGATAAAAACTTCAATAATAAACTCCCAACACACGAAGATAATAAGTATATTATTACTACAAATAGTGATGAAACTAAAGATAAGTTAAAAATAGGGATAGTAAGTATAAAAACATCTCTAAAAGATATAGAAGCATCTTATGTATCATCTCCAAATATTTCTTACGAAAGATTACAAAATATATTTAATATTTTAAATAAATCAATAGAAGAAAAACATAAAGTTGATTTACTTATATTTCCAGAAGTTTCTATCCCTTATGCTTGGATACATATATTAGCAAGATTTGCTAAAAAAAACAGTATAGGTCTGGTTTTTGGGGTAGAACATATAAAAATAGATCATAAAGTCTCAAACTATACTTGTGTAATGTTACCATTCCATATAGATGGACATACAAGCCTTTTTATAAACTTTGAAGCAAAAAAATATTTTGCACCAGACGAAAAGATAGATATAGAAAGTAGAGGATTTATAGCAAATGAAAATCTAAAAAAAATACCAACCCTTTATAAATATAGAGGTAGTGTATTTAGTACAATTAATTGTTATGAATTAACAGATATTAAGTATAGAAGTAGTTTAGTAGGAGAAGTAGATTTCTTGGTAGCTATAGAGTACAACAAAGATACAAACTATTTTTCGAATATCATAGATAGTTTATCTAGGGATATACATTGCTATATAGTACAAGTAAATACTTCAGATTATGGAGATAGTCGGATAGTAAAACCATCTAAAACAGAAGCAAAAGACATAGTAAAATTAAAAGGTGGGGAAAATATTTATCTCGTAGTAGATACGATAGATATAAAAGAGCTTAGAAAGTTTCAAAGAAAAGGACATTGTTTGCAAAAGCAAGATGAAGAGCTATATAAACTTACTCCATCTAATTTTAATATTTCATCTTTAAGAGGTGAAGATGATAATTAAACTAAAACCAAAGAGTGAATTTAGCCGTAATGTTCTTACACTTATGACAGGCACAACCATAGCCCAAGCTATACCCATAGCTATTAGTCCCATTTTAACTAGGATTTATACTCCAGAGGATTTTGGGGTATTTGCTCTATTTGTAGCTATAGTTGGATTTTTTAGTGTAATTGCATCTGCTAGATATGAACAGGCTATACTAATTCCAAAAAAAGATGAAGATGCTATCAATATATTTGCTTTAGGATTTATAATTAATCTCACTATATCTATATCTCTTTTAGTTTTAGTAGTCCTATTTCATAACTACTTTGTAAGACTTTTAAATAGCAAAGAGATATCTTTGTGGCTCTATTTTATCCCTTTAACAGTCTTTTTTATTGGACTATTTAATCTCTTAGTTCTATTTAATAATAGAAAAAAAGAGTATAAAGATATAGCCCAAGCAACTATTATTAAATCAATAATAACAGCTATTATACAGTTAAGTGTAGGATTTTTAAAACAAGGTGCTACAGGATTGATAACAGGTCAGCTTATATCTCAAATATTTGCAAATATGAAATTATTTAAGAATATTATAAAAGATAAGATATTAATCTCAAAAATATCTAAAGTAAAAATTATAGCCCTTGCAAAAAGATATAAAAATTTTCCAAAGTTTCAAGCTCCACATGCTTTTTTAAATGGTTTTTCATCAAATTTACCCATATATATATTTACTCCATTTTTTGGTGTAGGTATAGTTGGATTATACTCTCTAAGCACTAGAGTAGTCTTTGCTCCTTTGATGATTTTAGCAGGTGCAAGTACAAAAGTCTATAATCAACAACTCTCTTTACTTTATAATGATAAAAAAGATACATACACCTTTACTATAAATCTTCTCAAATCTCTTTTAAAAAAAATTCTAATCCCCTATATTCTCTTTATATATTTTGCACCAGATATATTTGAAATTCTATTTGGAGATAAATGGAGAGAATCAGGTATATATACTCAGATATTATCTCCATGGCTACTACTAAATACAGTTGTAGCAACCATTGCATTTATACCTAGTTTAGTAGATAAACAAAAAAAAGCATTTATAGTATCAATTATCCAACTATTTTTTATTGTAAATGCTCTATATTTTGGTGTAATATATAAAAATATATATTTATCATTAAGCCTATTTACGCTTGTTAATTCCCTATTACTTCTTTATAATTTAAGATGGATGTTAAACGAATTAAAGGTTAAAATATGAAAATATTAATCATAGCAAATTCTAAAATTGTATTTGGAAGAGAGTTAAAAGAGGAGTTATTCCAAAAAGATAAAAATATAGACATAAGCCTTCTTGATTTTGCATCTCTTACACTGTTTGATAACACAAATCAAGAGAATCAAACATACAGTAAAGAGTTTTTAAAGTATAAAAATATACCAAAAATTAGTATGTTTTTTAGAATGTTATATATCAAAAAAGTGATACAAGAGTATAATTTTGATATTGTAAATATCCATGTATCACGATGGTTTTATCTTTTGATTTTACCAACTCTAATAAAACAAAAACTGATAATAACATTTTATGGAAGTGATTTTTATAGAACATCAAATCTAATCAAAGATATTCAAAAAGTTATCTATAAAAAGGCAGATGCTATCACTTTTACCAATCCTCTAACAATGAAAAGCTTTTTAAACTATTATAATAATTTTAAAGATAAAAGTTATGTATGTAGATTTGGTCTTAAGACACTAGATTATATAGACAAGAATAGAGATAAATCTAAAACAGAGATAAAACAATCTTTAGGTTATAATAGCAAAAAGATAATTATTACCTGTGGATACAACTCTACTAAAGCCCAACAACATACAAAAATAATAGAGAGTATAAAAAAACTTGATGATAGTTTACTTAAAAAGATACAATTTATCTTTCCTATGACTTATGGAGATAATCTAAATAGGGAAAATATAAAAAATATCTTAAAAAGTAGTAATTTAGACTATATTGTTTTAGAAGATTTTTTATATAAAGATGAAAATGCCTATATAAAATTGGCTTCAGATATTATGATAAATATCTTAGAGACAGATAGCTTCTCTGGAACTATGCAGGAGTTTTTATATGCAAACAATGTTGTTATTACAGGAAGTTGGCTACCTTATGAGCTTTTTGATAAAGAGGGTATAAAGTATTATAAAATTGATGATACTAAAGAACTTAAAAAGACTATTACAAAGATAGTAAATAATATGAAAGAGTATAAAAGAGATCTATTGGTAAATCAAGATATTATCTATAGATTATCTAGTTGGAAAAATTGTATAGAAAGTTGGGTAAATGTATATTAAAAATAATTTAGTAGTTAAAAAAAATACTTTTATGACTTTATTTTTATTAATAGGTATTTTTCTAATAACATATGATGAAAAAATTATTAATCTAGAATTATTTTTTTTATCTTTTATATTATTTATAATATTAACAACAGTATTTCTAAAAATAAAAGATAAATATACTCCTATAATATTCTTCTCTGTATTATTTTATGGATACTCTTTTAGTGGAATATATTTTAGCTTTTATGAAAATATATATAATGCTAGATTTTTTAATGAAGTTTCAAATCAATTTTATATGAGTGATTTTATCGTAGCAATGTATAGTATTATATTTGGATATTTATTTTTTTTATTAGGTAGCTTAATATCAAAAAAGATTACCATAAAAAGTAAAAACTTTGATTTTAATTTTATAAATTTTGACTCATTATTCTTTAGAATATTATTAATTATATTATTTATAATTGGTTTTATATATTGGCTATATCTTTCCTTTACTATTGCAGATGGACCTATAGACTTATTATCAAAAATAGGTATTTTCCATGCTATATTAAAAGAAGGTATTACTACATTACCATACCATTTATCATATATAGGAAGTTGTTTACTATTTTTAATTTATTTACATAAATATAACAAAATACCATTATATGTAAAAATAATAATATTTTTAACATTTTTGATGCTAGTTTCAAAAGCTAGATTATCAGCTGCTGTATTTTATTTAGCCTCTTTTTTTATTATGTATGCTATATATAATAAAATAAAATTCGATATAAAAAAGATTTTTTATATTATACTTTTTTTTATATTTTTAGGTGCATTATATATGATGAGATTTTATAGTAATATGGAGTATATAGGAAAAAAAGTTGAAATACCAATATTAGAATTATTAGGAATACTATTTTTTGGTAGAACAAATATAGGTGATTTACAATCGATTGTATTTAGTTATTTATATACAGATGATTATGGATATCTATTTGGGCAATCTTTTTTTGATTTTACTAGATACTGGTTAAATAAATCACTCTTCTTAGATTTACATATTACAAGTATAGGAATGAGATTAAAAGAGGTATATTTTGACCATGTCAGTGGAGCACCTGCACCTGGAATAATAAGTGAAATGATTTTAAATTTTGGTATATTTGGGATAACTTTTGGAATGTTTTTTTTAGGAGCTATATTGCAATTATTTGCAAAAATAGTAAATCCTCATAAAAGTTTAATGAATCTATTTATTTATACAAAGTTTTTATTTTTAGTATTAATACTCCCTAAAGTAGACTCAACAGTAATTCAAGGATTTATTTGGGCATTATTACCTATATATTTATTTATTTTTACTTTTATTTTTATAAAAACTATACTCATAAAAGGTCATAAAAGATGAAAATAACTCACCTAACATCAGCACATCCAAGATATGATACGAGAATTTTTTTAAAAGAATGTTCTAGCCTATCTAAAATAAAAAAATATGAAGTTAATTTAATAGTAGCGGATAATAATGATGATGAAATTAAAAATGATGTAAACATATACGATGTAGGAAAGCTAGATGGTAGAATAAATCGTATATTCAAAACAACTAAAAAAGTTTTAGAAAAAGCAATAGAATTAGATAGTGATATATATCATTTTCATGATCCTGAATTAATACCAGTAGGACTTAAGCTTAAAAAATTAGGGAAAAAAGTTATTTTTGATATTCATGAAAATATTGCCATGCAAATAAGAGATAAAGAATATATAAATTATTTTTTAAGAAATTTCATTTCATTTGTATATAGAATATATGAAAAAAAATCTTTATTAAAATTTGACATATTGATACTAGCAGAAGATTCTTATTTGAAATATTATTCTGAATTGTCAAACAGTGTTGTTACTATTTTAAATATGCCAGACATTAAACCTCTTGAAAAATTTTATATAACTAATCGTGAAAAAAATGAACTTTTCTATATAGGTGGAATATCAAACAACAGAGGCTTAGATGTAACTATTGAAGCTATAAAAATCTTAAAAGATATTTTCCCCGATATTTATATGCATTATATTGGTCCATATGATACAAAATTAGTTAATAGCTATGATATAGAAAATATCAAAAATAATATCATGTTTTATGGTTCTATGCCACTATTTGATGGATTGAAATTATCAAGAAATGCAAAGGTAGGGCTCTCTATTTTAAAGCCGATAGATAATTATACTAAATCATACTCTACTAAGGTGTTTGAATATATGGCTTTAGGTCTACCCGTAGTAACTTCTAATTTTAAACTTTATAAAGATATTATAGAAAAATATAATTGTGGGATATGTGTAGATCCTATGAATCCAATTGAGATAGCCGATGCTATTGGCTACATTATCACTCATCCTAAAGAAGCTCAAAAGATGGGTCAAAATGGACGCAATGCAGTGGTAGAAAAGTATAACTGGGCGATTGAAGAGAAAAAGCTGTTCGAAGTTTATGAGGAAATTTTGAATTGAATATTTGGATTTTTAATCACCATGCCCTGACACCAGACATGAGTGGTGGAACACGACACTATGATTTTGCCAAAGAGCTTGTCAAAAGAGGTCATAGTGTCACCATTGCTGCATCTAGCTTTCACTACTCAAAATATAAGGAGATGAAAGAGTATAAAAATCAAGAGTATCTTAAAGAGGATGTAGATGGTATAGATTTTATATGGATAGAGACACCACCCTATTTTGGTAATGGTATATCAAGAGTAAAAAATATGTTAAGTTACTCTTTTAAAGTATTAAAGATTATTCCAAAATTAGATTTAAAAAAGCCAGATATTATTGTAGGTTCATCCGTCCATCTCTTTGCTGTATATGTAGCATATAGATTATCTAAAAGATATAGAGTGCCTTTTGTTATGGAGGTAAGAGACCTTTGGCCTCAAACTCTTATAGATATGGGGATATCAAAATGGCACCCATTTATACTACTACTCTCCTTTTTAGAGAAGTTTCTCTATAAAAAGGCAGATAAGATTATAACTCTCTTACCTAAAGCACACCTCTACATAGAGAAGTTAAATATCCCTAAAGAGAATATAGTTTGGATATCAAATGGCTCTAATATCTCAAATAGAGATAGATATAAACAACTCTTAGATAGTTCTAAGTTCAATATACTCTATACAGGTTCACATGGCATAGCAAACAATTTAGAAGTTTTAATTGATGTAGCAGATATATTAAGAGAGGATAATAAGATACACTTTACACTTATAGGAGAGGGAGCATTAAAGGAGCAACTAATCAAAAAAGCAAATCTACTAAAATTGAGCAATATAACATTTTTAGACTCAGTATCAAAAAATCAAATTATAGACTATCTAAAAAGTGCCGACCTACTCTATGTAGGATTAAAAAATCTCCCACTCTATAGGTATGGTATGAGTATGAATAAAGTTTTTGACTATATGAGCGCTAAAAAGCCTATACTATTTGTTAGTAATATTGAAGATAATATTATTGAAAAATCTAATAGTGGTAAAGTTATAAAAGAGAACAATATTCAACTTATAGCTAAAAGTATAAAAAATTTCTCTATAATGTCAAAAGATGAGTTAAATATCTATGGAGAAAATGGCTATAATTATTTAAAAGATAACTTCTCTATAGAGGTTTTAACAAATAGATTGGAGAAGATATTAAAAGAAGAGGTTTTAAAAAAAGATGATAAAAGTAGTATTTGATAAGATATTGGCTCTTATATTGATAATACTCTTTTTACCAATATATATTATAATCTCTATCTTAATCTTTATTAAGATAGGAAGATCTATCCTATTTAGACAAAAGAGACCAGGAAGCAAAGAGAAAATTTTTGAGATATATAAATTCAGAACAATGACAAATGAAGTGGATAAAAATGGAGAGTTGTTGCCAGATGAACAACGGTTGGTAGGTATTGGTAAGTTTATACGAAGCACTTCATTAGATGAATTACCACAACTTTTTAATGTGTTGAAGGGTGAGATGAGTTTTGTTGGTCCTCGTCCTTTACTGGTAGAGTATTTACCACTTTACAATGAGAGACAGAAAAAGCGCCATGATGTTAAACCGGGCATAACAGGCTGGGCACAGGTAAATGGGCGCAATGCCATTAGTTGGGAGGAGAAGTTTGAACTTGATGTGTGGTACGTGGAGCATCAATCGTTTGCCTTAGATATGAAGATACTTTGGATGACTTTTTTAAAAGTTGTCAAACGCAGTGATATAAGTTCCGATAGCAGTGTGACGATGGAGAAGTTTAAAGGAAGTGAAAGATGAAGGAAGAAAAACGCTTTGAAGGTTGGCAATATCCTGAAATAGTAGAGGGAAAACCGACAAAATACAATTGGGTAGTACAAAATGTAGATGGATTGGAACTTGGGTATAAAACTGATATAGGAGCATTCAGTTATATCAATGCCAAATATGGAGTGATTATAGAGGACTATGTACAGATAGGTTCTCACTGCTCTATCTACTCACTTTCTACCATTGATAACAAACGGGGAAAAGTTATTTTAAAAGAAAACTCTAAAATAGGAAGTCATTCGACTGTTCTGCCTGGTGTAACAGTTGGAAAAAATTCTATAATAGGTGCACATAGTTTGGTACTTGGTGATATACCTGATAATGTCATAGCTTATGGAGTACCTGCAAAGGTAATGAGGAAGATAGATGAATAAGCGAATTTTTTTGTCAGCTCCACATATGGGTGGCAATGAGTTAAAGTATATAGAAAAAGTATTTGAAAGTAATTATATCGCACCGCTTGGAGAATATGTAAATAAGTTTGAGCGAAGCATTATGGACTATACAAATGCCAAGAATGCTTTGGCTGTTAACAGTGGAACATCAGCGATTCATCTTGCGTTACGTGTACTTGGAATTGGTGAAGGTGATGATGTTTTAGCTTCTACATTTACTTTTATAGGTTCTGTAAATGCCATACTCTACCAGTGTGCCAATCCTGTTTTTATTGACAGTGATAAAGAGTCGTGGAATCTCTCACCAAAACTGCTCAACAAATACCTGTGTGAATGCGAAAAGAAACCAAAGGCCTTAATCGTAACACATTTGTACGGAATGAGTGCCGATATAGAAAAAATTGCTGAGATCTGCAGACTTCATGGTGTATACCTCATAGAAGATGCAGCAGAGTCTTTAGGTGCTACTTTTCATGGTAAGCATACAGGAACATTTGGAGATTTTGGTATTTATAGCTTTAACGGTAATAAGATCCTTACAACTTCGGGTGGGGGCATACTGGTGAGTGAAAATGAAGAGTGGATAAAAAAAGCCATGTTTTATGCCACACAGGCAAAAGAGCCTTTTATACACTATGAGCATGAAGAGTACGGATACAACTACAGAATGAGTAATGTTCTTGCAGCCATCGGTGTTGGTCAAATGGAAGTAATAGAAGAGCGAGTAGCAAAAAAACGAGAAATATTTAAGTGGTACAAAGAGTTTTTAGAAGATGTAGAAGAGATAACTTTTATGCCAGAACTACCAAACAGTCGAGGAAACAGATGGCTTACTGCACTCACTTTTGAAAAGAGTGACTATAAAAAAGTGATGCACTCCCTTGAAGATATAAATGTTGAGAGTAGACCACTCTGGAAACCGATGCACATGCAACCACTTTTTAAAGATACAAAGACTATGTTGGATGGAACAAGTGAAGCATTGTATGAAAGAGGTTTATGCCTGGCAAGCAGTACAACAATGACAAAAGATGATGTTGCAAAGATTTGTAATGTGATTAAGAGATCATTAAATAAGTATTTGACAAAAAGTATGAAATAAAGTACAATTTTAAATACTTAAAAAAGGATTCTAAATGCAACCAATTTTAGCAAACTATACTGCAAGTATTACAGAACTCAAAAAATCACCGACACAATTACTCAAAGATGCAGGGGATGAAGCAGTGGCGATTTTAAACCACAATGTGGCAAGTGCTTATCTTGTACCTAGCAGTTTGTATGAGAAGATGATGGAAATAGTTGATGATTACTATTTGGCAAAGCTTGTAGAAGAGAGACTGAATTATAATGAAGATGAACTTATAGAAGTATCTTTAGATGACTTATAAAATAAAATTTACACCAGTTTCAAACAAAGAGTGGAAAAAAATTACATCTACAGTTCGGACACAATTTAAAAAAAAGCTTGAAAAAATTGTAGAGAATCCAAGAATACAGAAAAATAAACTGAGCGGATATAACAATATATATAAAATAAAACTAAGAAGTTCTGGTTTTCGACTTGTTTATGAGGTAAAAGATGAAGCAATAGTTGTTTTAGTTCTTGGTGTCGGCAAACGAGAGAATAACACTATTTATAAAAATTTGGAAGAAAGAGCAAAATGATATATATCTTTCTTTTTCTTTGTTCTTTTGTGCTTACATATTTTATAAAAAACTACGCTATTAAAAAGTCTTTAGTAGCTGAGGTAAACGAGCGGAGTTCTCACTCTGTGCCTACGCCACATGGTGGGGGAGTTGCTGTAGCCGTTACATGGTTTGTAGGGATTTCTTATCTGTACTTTACGAATTCTATTGACTCTCATCTCTTTTTTGCTTTGCTTGTTGGAGTGATTATTTCTGTTGTGAGCTATTTTGATGATCTTTTTGAACTTAGTGCAAAAGTTAGGCTTTTCACACAGGCTTTTGTAGCTCTTTTTGGGCTCTACTTTTTAGGTGGCTTTCGAGAATTAGATCTCTTCTTCTTTAGTACTCAAAATCAATTTTTGACAAATATTTTTGCTTTTTTTATGATTATTTGGTTTATCAATCTCTATAATTTTTTAGATGGGATTGATGGCTATGCAGGAAGTGAAGCTCTCTTTTTAGCAATAGCTGGATTTTTACTTTTTGGTGGAGCACATTTTTTGGTTTTAGCTGTTGCTGTGTTAGGATTCTTAGTTTGGAACTGGCATAAAGCGAAGATATTTATGGGGGATGTAGGCAGCACATTACTCGGTTACAATGTTGCTATTTTTACGATCTACTATGCTAATCAGGATGCTCAAAACTTTTGGATATGGATAATTCTTTTTGGTCTTTTTTGGTTTGATGCAACACTTACACTTTTAAGAAGAAAGAAAAATGGAGAAAAACTGAGCCAAGCACATAAAAAACATGCTTATCAAAGGCTCACACAAGCTGGATGGAAACATGATAGGGTAGTACTGTTTGCTATGGGTGTAAATATTATGCTCTTTTGTGCTGCTTATTTTATCTCTACACCTTTAGTGGCATTTTTACTCTCTTTGGGGTTACTTTATGTTATCATAAAATTTGTAGATAAAAAGAAGGTATTTTAGTGTTACAGTATAATGCCCCTAAAAATCAAGGCAGGTTATTCGCATGACAGGGTTGTTTTGATGGCTATGGGTGTGAATGTGGTTTTATTTGCTTTGGCGTATATGATTATCCCGCGCTAAAGAACAGGCTTTGTGTATTTAAGACTAAGGCCTAGATTAAAACCTAGGTTCCAAGAAAATTTTAATTAAAAATAATATATACTGTGAATTACTTTAAATAAGAGGGGTTAAAATGAAAATTTTAGCAATTTTGGTGATGGGAATCACTTTGGTATTTGGTGCAGTGGATATTAACAATGCTAGTAAAAGTGAGTTGATGAGTTTAAAAGGTGTAGGCAGTAAAAAAGCTGATGCAATCATTAGCTATAGAAAATCGCATTGCTTTAAAAGTGTAGAAGCATTAACAGAAGTGAAGGGTATCGGTGAAAAATTCATTGCAAACAATAAAGCGAATCTTTCTGTAGGTAGTTGTAAAAAATAGGGTATTAATTTATAATGGTAAATGTGTTAAAAAATAAACTGAGTTCAATGGATACTGTTGAGTTCGCTTATTTGTTTGGTTCATATGCAAGAGATGATTTTACAGATAGTAGCGATGTAGATATAGCAGTTTTTTTGCAAGATACAGCATTAGATATACGTTTACAAATTATTTATGAACTTTCAAAAAGCCTACAAAAAGAGATAGATTTAATCGTTTTAAATGATATAAAAAATATTTTCTTACTTGAAAATATCTTTAAGGATGGGATAGTTATCAAAGAGGGTGAAAAAAGATTTGAATATGAAGTTATGCGCCAGCATGATATTTTAGACTATAAAGCTTTTAGAAAGTACATAGATGCTGCCTAAAATAGAAGCAAAGATAAATAAACTAGAGTATTATTTAAGTTTATTGGATTCCTACAAAGAAGATTGTAAAGAAAGATTTGTGAAGGATCCTATGTATGAAGGAGCCCTTCTGCATTATCTTTATCTTGTTAGTGATGGTTGCATTGCTTTGGCAGAAATGCTCATTAAGTATAAATCATTAGCAACACCCCAAAGTTATTATGAAGCAATAGACATTTTAGGGATGAATGGTATAATTCCGAAAGAATTTGCATATAGCTTTGCAAAAATAGCATCATTTAGAAATTTTTTAGCACATGATTATGAAAAGATTGACTATCTACTTATATGTGAAGATAGTCTAAAAAAACTAGATGAAGTTAGAGAGTATTTGGAATATATAAAAAATGCTTAACGGATCAGTAGACAAAAGAATACTAAATTTTTTAGTGATTATACTGCTTTCAGTCATTACCTTTTGGTGGACTTTTTTTATCTATCATCTCCCTTTTGAATTTGAAGTTGTTGCGAGTGTCATTGTTATTCGTATGCTTGCTTCTCGTCTTATTTTGCGTGATTATTCGCTCTCTTGGTCGAAAGCCTCACAAAAGACTTTTCTTATTAAAAGTGTTGTTTATATTGCCGCATTTTTTGTCTATCTACCAATTTTTTACGGTAAAGTTCGTTTTTCGTTTTTGGTATCAGAGCTCTTTTTATATCTTTTTAGCATCAACTTTTTGATGTATGCCTATTACTATTTCATAAATAAATCAAAAGTAAAAAAGACAAAATCAGTTGTTATATATGGCGCAGGGAAAGCGGGCATAAAACTTGAGTCCGAATTTAGTAATTCGGCATACAAGATAGAGTATTTTGTAGATGATGACAAGGTTTTACAAAATCGCTCTATTGACTCTGTCAAAGTGCTCTCAAAACAAAAACTCAGAGAGATTATGGGTGAGAGAAAGTATGACTTGCTGGTTATTGCCATGCCAAGTGCACCTAAAGAGCGCATAAAAGAGATATATGACAATTTATCGGAGTACTTTAAAACCATACAGGTTTTGCCTTCCATTGATGAAATATTAACAGGAAAAAGTCTTGCTACACAGTTAAAAGATCTCTCCGTTGAAGATCTGCTAGCACGCCATCCAAAAGATCTCGATAAAGAAAAAATTGCTTCTTTTATAGAGAACAAGACTATTTTAGTCACTGGTGCCGGTGGTAGCATCGGGAGTGAGATATGCAGACAGTGTGAGAAGTATGGTGCTAAAAAACTTATCTTGCTCGATCACAGTGAGTATAATCTTTATGCTATTCTAGAAGAGCTCAAAGATGTGGACGCGGTTCCCGTAATGCAGAGTATTGTCAATAAAGAACAGTTACAAAAGACTTTTCAAAATTACAAACCGCAGATTGTTATTCACGCAGCGGCTTACAAGCATGTGCCATTGGTTGAGTATAATATGCAAGAGGCCATTATCAATAATATTATGGGGACAAAAAATGTCATTGATGTCTCCATAGAAAACGATGTAGAAAAATTTGTGATGATCTCAACAGACAAAGCAGTACGACCTACAAATGTCATGGGAACAACAAAACGTATCTGTGAACTCTATGCACAAAATGCTGGCATTTCTTTAGAAAATTCCAATGGAAAGGGTACAGACATTGTAGCTGTTCGTTTTGGAAATGTTTTGGGCTCAAGCGGAAGTGTCATCCCAAAATTTAAAAAGCAGATAGAAGAGGGTGGACCTATTACTGTAACACATCCGGATATTACTCGCTACTTTATGCTCATCCCCGAAGCGTGTGAACTTGTACTGCAAGCCGGTGCCATTGGAAGCGGTGGTGAGATATTTATCCTTGATATGGGTGAGCCTATTAAGATCGTAGATTTAGCAAAAAAGATGTTGGAACTGAGTGGTCGAAATGACATAGAAATAGTTTTTAGTGGATTGCGTCCCGGTGAGAAACTCTATGAAGAGCTACTTATCGATGAGAGTGATGCAAAGACGGAGTATGAGTCCATCACTGTTGCAAAAGCAACAGCATATGATTTAGAAAAACTTAACAAAGATATAGAAGAATTACTTATCAGTAGTGATAAACTTGTAAAGCTAAAAGAGATTGTACCTGAGTTTAATCATCAAATGAATCTCTAAAAGGACACTCTTTTAGATTATTTTAAAACTTTTTGGGTAGAATTTCGCTACACATTCCGGATTAGCTCAGCGGTAGAGTAGGTGACTGTTAATCACTTGGTCACTGGTTCGAATCCAGTATCCGGAGCCATACAACTTACCCCTATATTTAGGGATTTAACCCCATAATTATTTTTACTTTAAGCTTTCAAAAATTTATCAAAGTCCGTGATAAGTCCGTGCGATAATATCTTTTGTGATAGAGTTTAATAAGTAAGTTATGCCCATTTAACAAATAAATACTATTTCATCTATTAGTTTAAGCATCATTTTCGGCATTATGTGCATTATAATCATCTTCAAAATTTGTAGCTACATCCATAGTCCTATCTGTTATATAATCAAAGTAGACAGGTGTTACTCCTGTTGTCAAACGAACTGCTAAAATTGGCACTAAAGGAAGTGAGTTAAAAGTTACTTTTTAAACCGCCCATTCAACCAATAAATGCAATTTCCACCTCTTAATTATGCAGCCATTACTTTTGAAACTGTAGCATAAAAAACTTGAGCAGGAGTTTTAAAGCCAAGAGATTTTCGTGGTCTGT
>NZ_JALCZL010000031.1:0-22134 GCF_039667035.1 Sulfurimonas sp. NWX79 | reverse complement strand
CCTTTCAAAAAAGATGAAATGGAGTCTATCAAAAATTAATTTGATTTTTTAAGGTTTGTGTTTAAAAAGTAACTTTTAACTCACTTCCTTTAGTGCCAATTTTAGCAGTTCGTTTGACAGTGACAAAGGGCTACCGCTGTTGTATAGAATATGGTTTGCTTTTTTTACTTCTTTTTAGCTCTATTATGTTGAAATTGTCTGATAATATCCTGCTATAAAAATAGATGCAGATCTCTACTACTTTTCTATCGCCTTAAAAAACCTTATTGATAATGCTTTAAAATATTCTTCCAATAGACCTATAAAAATTATTGCAGATATAAACAGCCTCAAAATCATCAGTAATGGCTTAGCATTGAGCAAAGAGTTAGACTATTACTGCAAACTTTTCACACAAGAAAATAACTCAAGAGAAGATAAAGGCTACGGTCTCGGACTGAATTTAGTCAAAACTATTTTAGAAAAACATCATTTTCAACTTCAATACAAACACCATAATGGCAAAAATATTTTTAGTATTATTTTTGGGTATTCTACAAACCCTATGAAATAGTAACTTTAATAGAGAATCCCCTAAAAATAGGAATTTCTTAAAATATTCTATTAAAGAGAACGTAACACCACTTTAGTCCTTTGACTAAGATATAGGCTTCTTGCCTATATCTCCTTTTTTTTAATGAGTCGATAGCACTCATTCGCAATTTCCAACTCTTCATCCGTTTGTATCACTAACATTTTTATATTTTTCAGTAGTGTATTATCCATTACAGCATCACGAATCTCTTGAGAATTTTCTCCTATGCCACCACTAAAGACAATGGCATCGACATTTTCAAGTAAAACCATATAGGCACCTATATATTTCTGGATTCTACGCACCATGATATTAATGGCTAGTTTTGCTTTTTCATCCTCACGCAGGAGTATCTCACGTAGGTCATTTTCACCACATATTCCTAAAAGTCCGGACTCTTTGTTGAGAATATGTTCTATCTCTTTTGAGGTTTTTCCAAGAGAGCGCTGCAGATACAAAACTATCTCTGCATCGATATCACCACAACGCGTCCCCATCACAAGTCCTTCAAGCGGAGTAAACCCCATCGAGGTATCGATGCTTACACCATTTTTTATAGCACAGGCAGATGCACCGTTTCCAAGATGGAGTGTAATGATATTTATCTCACTGGACTCTTTTTTCAGCTCTTTTGCAGCCTCTTTAGCCAAGTATGCGTGCGAGGTACCATGAAATCCGTAACGCCGAATTCCCTCTTTTGCATACAGTTCATATGGTAAAGCATAAAGATACGCCTCTTTTTGCATACTTGCATGAAAAGCTGTATCAAAAACAGCAACTTGCAAAATATGTGGAGCCTTTTTCAGTGAGATTTCTATACCTATTAAGTTTGCAGGATTATGCAGTGGTGCCAAAACAATAAGCTCTCTAATTATATCAACGACGCTCTCATCTATAATAACACTCTTTTGAAGTTTCTCTCCGCCATGCACGACTCTATGCCCTATGGCATCCAAAGTCTCAAAGTCTATATTTAAAGCGTCCAATGCCTCTGCGTGAGATGCTATGTCTGTATCACTCTCCCCTATTCTCTCAATAGTTTTCGAAAAAAGTAGGGCTTTACTTGGGTACTCAAAAATCTTGCACTTCAGTGATGAGCTTCCTGAATTTAAAACTGCTATCTTCATGAATCTTGTGCTGCCTGAATAGCTGTAATGGCCACGGTATTGACAATATCTTCGACCAAACATCCCCTGCTTAAATCATTGACCGGTTTTTTAAGCCCCTGGATAATCGGCCCAATAGCAATTGCACCACTGCTTCGCTGGACTGCTTTATAGGTATTGTTTCCAGTATTTAAATCCGGGAAAATGAAAACCGTTGCTTCTCCTGCAACCTTGGAGTCTGGCAGTTTTATACGTGCAACGTCTTTATTTATTGCAGCATCATATTGGATAGGCCCCTCTACCAACAAATCCGGTCGTTTTTGCTTGACAATATTGGTCGCCTCTCGTACCTTATCTACATCAGCTCCATGACCACTCTCCCCTGTAGAGTAAGAGAGCATGGCAACTTTTGGAGTAATGCCGAAAGTTTTAGCAGTATCTGCAGAAGCGATGGCAATATCTGCCAACTCCTGTGCATTTGGGTCTTCATTGATAGCGCAATCTCCATAGACCAAAACCTTTGTCTCAAAACATATAAAGAAGACGCTCGATACTATAGAGACATTCTGTTTTGTTCTTATAATCTGCAGTGCCGGTCGCATTGTATCTGCCGTTGAATGAATCGCTCCGCTAACCATTCCATCAGCATAACCACACTCAACCATCATCGTAGCAAAGTAGCTCAAATGTGTTATGGCATCACGTGCTTGCTCACGTGAAAGCCCTTTATACTTTCGTTTTTCATAAAATTTCTCAGCAAACTCATCCAGATATGCAGACTCCAAGTGATTTATAACCCTTGCATCTGAAAGATTGAGCCCAAGGCGCATTGAGCGCTCTCGCAGTTCATCTTCATCGCCAAGCAGTATAATATTAGCAACACCACGTCTAAGAACTATCTCTGCAGCACGCAGAATTCTCTCATCACTTGATTCAGGTAAAACGATTGTTTTTTTGCTTGCGTGAGCCATTGCAAAAAGTTTATACTCAAACATCTGCGGTGTCATTATCTCACTATATGTAGAAGCTATTTTCTCTTCGATTGCCCCAATATCTACACTTTCATTAAAAAGTCCCAGTGCGAGAGCAATCTTTCGTTTCGAGTTGACTCGCAGACGTGAATGTACCTTTAAGATGTTTTTTGCCGTATTGAAGGTATCACTTTTTACCGAGAGTATCGGTATCTTAAAGCTCTCCAGTCCATCGATGAGCTTTTGAATATTTGGATGTATCTTCATATCAAAAGGAAATACGATTGCAGAGATATTGGGATACTTTGAGGAGTGCAGTGCACCATAAAGCCCTAAAATAATGTCAGACCTGTCAGCAGGAACAATGACCAGATCATCCTCTTCAATATGTTCTAAAAAGTTATCCAGTGAGAGTGCTGCAACTTTCATAGCTCTGATAATACGAAGCGGATCATGTTCGCCTAAGATAATACTCTTGGCATGTAAACTATCCATCACATCTTCAATGGTTGGAAGATTGAGTTCTTCTAACTCTTTTAAAAGATAGGTTGTATATTTTGTTTGTGCAAAAAGTTTGTGAAGTTTTTCTAAGTTCTCTTCTTGAACACGATTGACAAAAGTTGCAAAATGGATACAACCAACAGAGCTAGAGTGTTCATTTTCTATCAGTACCTCTTCATATACCTCTTTGGGTGTTTTATCTTTTGCACTGATGATATTGATGTAGGGCGCACCAAAATTTTGTGCGATTTTAACATTTAAATCATATGATATTGTCGAAGTTAAAAAAGATTTGCGGATTCCCTCACACAAAACAAAGTCATACTCTTTCTCAAGCCTTTTAAACTTTGCAATAAGATTTTCTATAAGCTCACTTTCTCTACCTTGTGAAATAAGCTCTTCTACCTCAGCAATATCATAAGCAAAACAGTCCTCATATGCGATATCAAGATTGTAACGCTCTAAAATAAAAGAGATATCACTGTCACGAGTCTCACGTGAGTAGATTATAGGACGGAAAAAAGCAACACGATGGAGATTACGTTTGAGTATCTCCATCATCCCCATAGAGACAAAAAGCGTACCCGCGTTTTTTTGCTGTGCTGCGATATAGAGCGATTTTATCTTCATAAAAAATCCTTAGTGTATAATTCTAGCAAAAAAAGGCAATATTGTGACACCAAAAAAGTTAATGATAAGCAGGTATGAGGCATTTGTGAGAAAAGATTGGGAATATTTGGCTCGGACCTCTACTTCACAAAGTGTCGACGAACTAAAACTGATGCCAGATCTTGAATGGCTCAAACTTGAAGTATTGCATGATTATGACAATATTGTTGAGTTTAAAGCCTACTACCGTGAAAATGGAAAAATTGGTGTTTTACATGAAAAAAGTTACTTTATAGAAGAGAGTGGCAGTTGGAAATATCAAGATGGTGAACTTTTTAACGCCAAAGTAGAGAGAAATGAACCATGTCCATGCGGTAGTGGGAAAAAGTTTAAAAAGTGCTGCGCTATATAGACCTTACAAAAAGATAACTCTTTTTCACAAATCCCTCTTTCTCATAAAGCCTATGTGCATCTTCTCTTTGCATACCGGATGAAAGCACGATATTTTCACATGCCGCTGTTTTTGCATAGTCTTGCAGATACGCAAGCATCATCTTGCCATAGCCTTGTGAGCGAAATGATGCATCAGTTACAAGATCAAAGATATAAAGATGTCGTTTATGGTATAAGTTTGTCTGTACGGCAACACCTGCATAAGTAACAAGCTGTTCTTTTTCAAAAAGACCTATCATCTTATACTCCATATGACGCATATCATAAATCAGGTCTTCAAACTCATCATAGCTAAGCTCACGCAGTTGTTGTAAAACATCATAAACAGGATAGAGCTCTTTTAGTGTCATTTCTCGTATTTGCATTCAGTATTGTAACAAAAGCTTCATAGAAATAGCCTCTTATTTATAAAAATATAGCTATATTTTCAGGAAAAAAGAGGTTAGAATGAAAAAACTCTCCTACTTTTTTATTATCACCACCCCAACAAACTAACTCAAATTTTGAGTTAGTTTGTTGGGGTGGTGATAAGTGACTGCAGCGCAAAAGACTCCTCCAACTAAAATAATCATCTTTTAAACAACTCTTGGATATAATCGCGAAAAATTTATCCAAGAGAAGCTTACAATGGTAACAGTACAAAATCTTACAATGCGATACGGAAACAGAACTCTGTTTCAAGATATCAACTTAAAACTTGACCGTCATAAACGTTATGGACTTATCGGTGCAAACGGTGCCGGAAAAACAACTTTCTTAAAAATCCTCTCAGGTCAAATCAATGAGTATGAGGGTGAAGTTATCATCCCTAAACAAAACAGAGTTGGTGTTTTAGGACAAAATCAATACGCTTTTGAAGATTTTACTATCACAGATGCAGTTCTTTATGGAAACAGACGTCTTTATGATGCCATCAAAGAAAAAGAAGAGATTTATATGACAGGGGACTTCGAAGATGATGCAGTTAACAATCGTCTTGCAGAGTTAGAGACTATCTGTGTTGAAGAAGACCCGACATATGAGTATGATGTAAACATTGCAAAGATACTTGAAAATGTCGGAATTCCTGCTGAAAAGCATAATGAGCTGATGAGTACACTTGACTCGGCGGACAAATTCAAAGTCCTTCTTGCACAGGTGCTTTATCCAAAACCTGATGTGCTTTTCCTCGATGAGCCGACAAATAACCTTGACATTGAGACTATCAGCTGGTTAGAGCATGAACTGCAGCGTCATGAGGGAACTATGGTCGTTATCTCACACGATAGACACTTTTTAAATGCTGTTGTAACAAACATCCTGGATGTTGATTATCAAAAGATCCGTGAGTTTACAGGAAACTATGATGACTGGTACATTGCAGCAAATGTAATGGCGAAACAGATGGAACTTGACAATGCCAAAAAGCTCAAAGAAAAAGAACAGCTTGAAGCTTTCGTTCGCCGTTTCTCTGCAAATGCTTCAAAAGCAAAACAGGCAACATCACGTCAAAAGCAGCTTGAAAAACTCAATATCGAAGAGATCAAACCATCTTCTCGCCGTGACCCGTCTATCGTGTTCAAAGCAAAACGTGTTATGGGTGATGAAGCACTTGAAGTCAACCATATTTGTCACGCTTATAGTGATAATGAAGTACTCAAAGACATCACTTTTAAAGTAAATCCGGGTGAAAAAATCGCACTTATCGGTGGTAACGGTGTGGGTAAAACGACACTGATTAAAATCCTTATGGAAGAGATGAAGCCAAGCTGTGGCGGAGAAGTAAAATGGGGTGCTACAATTGAGAACTCTTACTTCCCACAAGATACAGCAGACATCATTGAAGGCAACGGAACACTCTATGACTGGTTGCGTGCATTTGATCCAAAACGCGACATTGCAGAGATTCGTAACTGTCTTGGTCGTATGCTCTTTAACGGTGAACAGCAAGAAAAATCTGTAGAGTCTATCTCAGGTGGAGAAAAACATCGTATGATGCTTTCTAAAATGATGCTTGAGGGTGGAAACTTTTTAGTTCTTGATGAGCCTACCAACCACCTTGACCTTGAAGCGATCGTAGCCCTTGGTGAAGCACTGCACAACTTTGACGGCAATGTTATCTGTGTCTCTCACGATAGAGAGTTACTTGATGCATTTGCAACGCGTATCATTGAGCTGCGTGAGGATCATACTTATGTTGATTTCCAAGGCAGTTATGAAGAGTTCGCTGAGGCTAAAGAAGCTGGTAAGATCTAATCATGCCTGCTTACCGTAATTTTTTAGGACTTGGAATTGCAGGCAACTTTGCCCTGCATCTCGCACAAGCCGGAGAGCTTGAAGATTTTAAAGATGTTATTACTGAAGATGAGGCAGCACCGAAGGGAATCTTCCCTTTTTATCTGCCATGTGCAAAAACAACATCCACTGAACGCCCACGTGAAATTCTCTCTACCTATCCACTCTCAGCAACTACCATTAACTTACCAAAAGAAAATGTCAATGTACAAGCAGAACCTGAGGTTGGACTCGTATGTGAGATAGAGTACGAAGATGGCAAAGTAACAAATATCACTCCAAAACAATTTGGCGCATATAATGACTGCTCTATCAGAGTTGGAGGTGCTGCAAAAATCAGTGATAAGAAAAACTGGGGTGAGAATTCCAAAGGACTTGCAGAGAAGCTCATTAAAATTGATACATTTTCAGAGGGTGGCATTATGGATAACTACAGTATCTGTAGTTTTTTACGTCGTGATGGAAAACTCCATGCTTATGGGGAAGATGTAGAGCTAAATGGCTATAGCTATTTCTATAAGAAACTAACAGACTGGATAGCCAATCAAATCAATACCCAAGAAGATTTTGGCCCGCTTGAAGATATCAAAAGTTATATCGCATCCTGTAGTAATCCTACAGAGCTTATCATCAGTATTGGTGCGACACGGTATACACCTTACGGAGAGAGTACCTTTTTAGCATCCGGTGATGAAGTTATCGTAACGCTTTATGACCATACACAAGAAAATATTGAAAGCCTTACGCAGGATTTACAAAATGGCCTATATGCAAAAGAAAACAGAAGCGTCTTGGCACAAAAAGTCATCTAAATGAGCAGAGGGAAAAAACTTGACATCTTCATCGGTGCAGATATCGATGATGGCTGGGCAGAAGTCCAGAGTCCACGTAAAAGCCAAGTGGTTTCTGAAGTCCTAGCACCGCAAAAGCATCTCTTACACTTTGCAAAAGAGAAACGTCGAGGCAAGACAGTAACGCTTGTAGGACCTTTTGAACTGCAAAAAGAAGATGCCACAAAACTCTTAAAACTACTCAAGAAGAAACTTGGATGTGGTGGAGCATACAAAGATGGTTTTATGGAGTTTCAAGGCGAGTTGAAAGAGAAACTACGCCCTCTTTTGATCGCAGAAGATTTCCGTTTTAAACAAGGACACTAAGAAGCGTTACGATGTACCTCTTCATGCATCGGTTTTGTTGTTGCCGCACTTACATTTGAAGTGATGATGTACCTGTCACGTCCACTCTCTTTTGCCTCATAAAGCATCTCATCCGCACGTGAGATAAGTATCTCATCATCTAAAGCCTCATCAGCTATACAACAGACAACGCCTATGGAGATCGTAACAAAATCAGAAACCTTTGACTTTTCATGTCTCAGCTCACGACCGCGTACAGCATCACAAATCTCACGGGAAAGTTTTGCACTGTTTGACTCATCTGTTTCACTCAGCAATACGCCAAACTCTTCACCACCAAGTCTAAAGACATAATCGCTTGGACGCTTGAGTGTATCTTTTAAAACTTTTGCAACGGACTTGAGTGCGAAATCTCCTTCAACATGTCCATAAGTATCATTGTACTGCTTGAAGTAGTCGATATCTAGCATCATAAACGTAATGTATGTTTTGTTTCTTTTTGCACGTTTGAGCTCACGTTCGTAAACAAAGTTAAAATATCTTCTGTTATGCAGATCTGTCAAAGAGTCCGTATAAGATGCATTTTCAAGTTTTTTGTTTGCAATTTTTAATTTTTTCGCTGAAATTTCTAGCTGCGTATGGTCCTTTTGAATACTTCTAAAGACATAGAGTAAAACAGCAAGTATGCCCAAAATAACAACAGAGAGAATAATTCCAATACGCAGCATCATAGTATGATAAGTATGTAAAAACTTCTTTCTCTCATAATATGCCACACTCACTTCATAGTTGATAAGCTTTTGCAGTACCCTGTGAATATATGCTACTTTTTTTTCCAAAGTGTTTATAGAGATTTTTGTAAGGTCTTTACCATTCTTTGCAGCATAGAGGATCTGTTGAAAGTATCTGTTCGTTGCTTTTATCTCTAGATTTGTATACTCAACATACTCCATCTCCTCTTCACTCTTAAAATGAGATATATAACTTTTCCATTTTTTATTGATCTCATCTAAAGAGTCCTCAAGATTAAAAATAATCTCAGAAGTGCTTATCTCTTTGCGTGAGGCTTTGTAGAGTGTATCTGCAAGTCCATTATGATATTTTTGCAAAATTTCATTGAGTTCTGTTACAGGAACCAAGGAACCAAAATAGAGGGAATCGATATTTCTTTTCATGGCATTGACATAGGTTGTTCCCATGATAGCAACACTTATAAGTCCAATAGTAATGAGTAAGAAAAGAAATAAAAGCTTACTTCGAAGTTTCAGTGCTTCAATAAACTGCATACGGCTCCCTCTGACAATAATAAAGCATATCTTGTGCCAATTTTATGGTAGAATTTCACCAATTTAAATAAACCAAAAAAATTGTTATAAAAAGAGAAAACTATGGAAGCAAAAGCAATTAAAACAGAACGTTACTTATCACAAGAAAAGATACAAAAGCATCTGCAAAATGTAGAATACATCATTATGGCAGCCCCTGCACCGGAACACTTTAAAGATACACCGATTCATTTCACTATTTTTCTCAATACTGCAGATACTATTCCTGCTGATATTCAAACAGCTATCCTAAATAAATTTCGAGATGAACACAAAATAGGTGAACCGGCAGAACTTTTGAGTCAAATTATGCCGGTTGGTTTTGCCATCAGTAGCTCTCAAGATACACCTATGCCAATGTTACTTGTAAAACCAGAAGACCAGAGAACCATTGCAAATGTTCCGATGCATGTTATGGATTTTCTTGCTGATTCTGATGAGTTTTTCGAAGCAAAAGAGAAAAATCTCACTGGATGGAGCTACTCTTACGAAGTGTAAGCTTCCATCTCTTCTATCTCTTTTTTTATCGCTTTAGAGAGGTTCTTAGCCCCTTTTTCTGTCACTAAGATATTATCTTCAATGCGTATGCCTATTCCTCTGTATTTTTTTGGAACTTTGCTATCTTTTTCATCTATATAAATACCCGGTTCGATTGTTAAGACCATACCTTTTTTAAGAGGAACCTCTTTGCCTTTTTTAGTTTTGTACGGAGCCTGATCATGAACATCAATGCCCATCCAGTGTCCTATTCCGTGAGGAAAATACTTTTTATGACATTCTTTTTTGAGAAGTTTTTTCACCTTGCCATGCAAAATTCCAAGTTTTACCATTCCCTCGCATAAAAGCCTCTCGGCTCTTTTTTGCAAACTGCTTCGCATGACTCCGGGTTTTACCATTTTAATTATCTCTTTTTCAACATCTAAAACCAGCCCATAGATCTCTTTTTGCGCTTTTGTAAATTTTGTTACAGGAATCGTTCGTGTTATGTCACTTGCATAGTAGTTATACTCACACCCTGCATCGATGAGAATGAGTTCATCTTTTGTGAGTCTTGCACGATTATCTATATAGTGCAAAGTATTTGCATTGTTTCCTGATGCTACGATGGAACTGTACGCATCACTCTGTGCCCCATATTTTTTAAACACATACTCCAATTCAGCTTGAAGCTCATACTCATAGTGCAGTTTTGATGCCTTTTTCATCGCTCTGTGGTGTGCTTTTTTTGTTATGTCAAGTGCCTTTTTTATAAGTGCTATCTCTGCATCTGATTTAATAAGACGCATCTTCTCAATCAGACTTGCCGCATTTTTAAAGGTATCTATCTTTTTGGCATAGCGTTTTAAGAGCTTGACTTTAGAGTAATCAAGTTTAAAGTCATAATAGAGTCTCTGTTTTGCTTCTAAAAATTCTTTGAGTTTCAAGGGGAGCTCACTATACTCAAATACATCATCGACAATAAAGATCTCTTTTGCCTGTTGTTGCCCAAGTCGTTTTCCATTCCAAAGCTCTTCATTGGCATCTTTTTTGTGTACTAAAAGATATATTTTTGTTTTTTTCGCCTCTTTGACAAACATCAATGCTGATTTATCTTCAGTAAATCCTGTCATATAGTAAAAATTACTCTCTTGTCTGTAGGGATATTCTGTATCGTTTGAGCGTGTTTTTACTTCAGCACTAAATAGCACAGCAACAGAGTACGGCTTTAGTTTTTTGGCAAACTGTGTACGTCTCTCTTTATATTCTTTCTCTTTTATCATTTACAACTTCCTGATATCCATTGTATCATCTCATCCAAGCTCTCACCGAGCAGTTCATTTAAAGCGACAACTCCACTTTGAGCATTAGCTCTTTGTGTCTTTTTCTCTTTACTTATATGCTTACTTGCGATAATTTTTGCCGTTTTATTATCAATAAGTGAAAATGTAATTGCAATTTTTACAAACGACTCTTTTTCATCTTCACTATAATATTGTGAAAAATCATCCACTCTGCTCTCTAGTGTATAATCACTGCGACTGAAAGATTTATGATTATCTACTGTTTGAAAGATATTTGCACTCTGGAGTGCTTTTACTATCGCATCACTGATAGCTCTGTTTGGATTTTCTGCCCACTCTGATCGATTATATGCGAACTCTTTGTATTTGCCGACAACATACTTCATCTTTTTGCTCATCAAAGAGCTTTTTACAAAGACCTGTGCAACTGTCAAGGAACTTTTTTGACAAGAGCTTTTTAGACTTTGTGCTGTTTGGATCTCTGTATCAATCCTGTACTCTGTTATTGACGGATATGTTGTCGAACAGGACGCAAAAAAAAGCACCATAAAAGCTACTACGATATTTCTCATTTTATCTCTCCCCCGGAGCAGTTTTTTCTTCTGTTTTTTTATAAAGTATATCAGAAGGATTACGTTTAAACTCCTGCAACGTATTTTCTACATCTATCATTACGTTTTGACTCTCAAGCATCGTGTTGTTTACTGTATGACTCATCTTCTCAAAGGTAATAGCAGAGTCCGAAAAAGAGACTGCCATATTTTTCATTGTGTTATCCATTCTAAAATACGTCCCTTTGATAGCTTCAAAAGATGCATTGATATTATCTTCCCATTCGATACTCTTTGCAACAAAGGTATCAATCTTAGGCATCAAATTATCAACTTTATAGGTGATATTGTCTAAATTATTCATAGAGCTTTGAAAATGTGTAATCGTTTTTTCATCAAGCAGCCTGTCAAGTTTATCCATGATACTTGCAGTTCGTTTTAAAAGTAGTCCAACCTGTTTTTGATTCTCATCATTGAGCAGTTTTTGTGTTTTATAAAGCGTTGCAGAGAGTTGCGAGGAGACATCCCCAAGTGAGCGTTCAAAGTGCTCGAAAAAGGAAGGAGTTGTTTTGATAACCGGATACTTTTGCCCCTCTTTTGCTTTGAGTGGCGGCGCATCATTTTTTCCCTGCGTGAGGTTAATGTAAGTAAGTCCCGTGATACCCTGTGCAGTTAGTTTTGCAACACTGTTTTCTTTAATTGGTGTGCTTTTTAAAATATCGACCGTAACTTCTACCTGCTCTGTATTTTTTGGGCTGATTCGCAGTCGTATCACTTTTCCTACTGTAATGCCTCTGTATTTTACAGGTGCATCAAGATTAAGCCCCAAAACAGACTCATCAAAATAGATAAGGTACTTTTGCGTCTCTTCATCCGTTGAGGGTTTTAACATCCAGTATGCAAAACCAAACATTAAACCAAGTCCTATTAAGACAGAGAGACCAATAAGTGCATAATTTACTTTATTATTCATTTCATTTTCCCAAAAAAGCTTTCTATAAAATCATTTTTTACATTTGTCACTTCTTGGAGTGTTCCTTCATATATAATCTTTTTGTTGTCAATTATAGCAACTTTATCCAAAGTATCATATATTGACTGCAGATCATGACTGACCATAACAATCGTAAGCCCCAACATATCACGCAGTTTCAGTATCAAACTATCAAACTCACGTGCCGATATCGGATCGAGTCCACTAGTTGGTTCATCTAAAAAGAGTAGTTTTGGGTCCATTGCTAGTGCACGTGCCAATCCTGCTTTCTTACGCATACCACCACTGATCTCTGAAGGGTAGAGATTTGCATCTTCTGTTTTTAAACCAACCAAATTGATTTTAAATCGTACTATCTCGTCTATCATTTTTTCTGAGAGCTCTGTATATTCAATCAAAGGTAGTGCAACATTCTCTTTGAGTGTCAAAGAAGAAAAAAGTGCACCAAACTGAAAAAGTACACCCCACTGATGCCGCAAGCTCTGTGCGTCTCTCTCACTGATAGTCTCAAGTCTCTTGCCTAGCAGTTCAATGGAACCACTTGTAAACTCTTGGAGTAGTACCATCTCACGCAGTAGTGTTGTTTTTCCACATCCACTCGGTCCCAAAAGTCCATAGATCTCACCCTCATTGATTGTAAGGTTAAGACCGTCATGGACAATTTTATCACCAAGAACAGTGCGAACATCTCTTACTTTGATGAATTCCATTTTATATTCCTAAATTTGTAAATGCGATGGAAAAAACCGCATCACATACAATGACCGCAAAGATGGACTCAACAACACTTTTGGTTGTATTAAATCCTATGCTTTGCGTATCATCTTTTACCTTAAGCCCTCGGTAGATCCCAATAGCAGCAATCAAAAATGCAAAGAATGGCCCTTTTACGATTCCTACATAAAAATGCTTCGCAGCAATAACCTCACTAAAACGGTCCATAAAAAGCTCCATTGTGATGTTCAGGTCAATATTTGCAACAATCAAACCACCAAGCATCGCCATCATATCTGCTACAAAGATAAGAATCGGCATCGTTATCACAAGTGCGATGATACGAGGAAGTACTAAAAAGGCAAAAGGCTCAAAGCCCATCGTCTTCATTGCATCAAGCTCTTGTGTTATCTTCATTGCCCCTATCTGTGCCGCATAGGCCGAACCACTACGCCCTGCAATAACAATAGCAGTAATCAAAGGTGCCAATTCACGAAAGATAGAAATTCCCAGCATATCAACGATGAAGATATTTGCTCCATAGATTTTTAGCTGGTAAGCTGACTGATAGGCCACAACAAGACCAATTAAAAAACTTGTCAGTGCAATAATTCCAAGAGCCCGTATAGCACTCTCATTTATCTCAAAAGCTATCTCTTTAAAACGAATATTTTTGAGTGATGTTATATAACGCAGGTTCGTTGTAAAAAGCTTTCCAAAAAAATGTAAAAAAGAGAGAAGCCCGATGTAGTAGTTATAAAATAACTCTCCTGTTTGTTCTAAAAAGCTCTTCTGCTTTCTTGGTACAGACTTATGAGAACTTTTCATATTCTCTTTGATGAGATTCAAAGTATCTTTTTGTGTTGTATCTTCTAAAAGTAGAGTAACTGCTATCTCTTTTTTTGTGAAGTATTTTTCCAGATTATAAATAAAGAGCGCCCCGGCAGTATCAAGAAATGTCACATCCTGAAAATCCAGTTGCAATGCATTGAAAGAATATGTTTTTACATAAGCTAGCGCTTTTTCTATGTTGGCAATTGTATAGAGTGTAAGCTCTCCTTCAAAAGTGATGAAGAGCTTATCATCATGGAGGTCGATAAGAGGTTTTTTACACATCGAAATGTTTTAGAAATCTCTCTCTAGTAATTTGTTGACTTTTAAAATTGTAATAATTTTATCTGCCTGTTTTCCAACACCATCAATGATAGTATCATCACCGTTTATAGTATCAGGTGCCGGACCGATATTCTCTTTTTTGATACGAATCGCCATTGTAAGTCTGTCAATCACAAAACCGGCAACATCATCCCCATGACGCATAACGATAAAACGAGTATCTTCTCCATGTTTTTTTGCAGAGAGCCCAAATTTGAGACGTAGATCTATAAGCGGAATAACAGCACCACGCAGATTAAAGACCCCAAGAACATAAGGTGGTACCTGTGGTACTCTTGTCCATGAAAAAGGTTTGATAATCTCCTGAATTGATAAAATTGGTACTGCATACTCTTCATCGCCTATCATAAATCCTACAAGCTGTACAACATCATCGAGCTGTTCTACTACGCTGTCTTGCTGCTGGGACTGTTTGTTAATAATATCTTTTAGTTTATCACTCATTATAAGAACTCCGCTTTAAAGTTAACATTTCTCTGTACAACACTTGCCAGATAATCAGACGAATATGGTTTTGTAATATATTCAACCATTCCGGACTCAACTCCACGCATTCTGTCAGCTTTACTTGTTCTTGACGTAACAGCAATAAGAGGAAGATTTTTGTATCTGTTATACTTCTTGATTTCACTTGCAAGCGAATAGCCATCCATTCTTGGCATCTCAATATCAATAAGCATAGCATCAAAGTTATAATCACCTGATTTCAAGATACTCAGAGCCTCTTGTCCATCACCTGCTTCTACAAGTGTCATACCCATAGGTTCGAGTGCTTTTCTCATGATTGTTCTGTCTGTTTTGGAATCATCCACAATCATAATGACATAATCACTCGCCTGTGATTTCTCTTTACTTGCACCGCCCTCTTGTGCTTCTGTCATTGTTGTAGCTTTAACATTTTTAGCGATATCCATGAGTGCAACAACATCCACTATGAGTGTCACACCACCATCACCTCTGATTGTCGCACCGGCAATACCTTCAATACCTTTGAGATAATCTCCAAGTGACTTGATAACGATCTCTTCTTGACCTACAAGCGTATCAACAATAAGTCCTAGTTTTGAAGTCCCAAGTCCCAGTACAACAACATAAGCATGTTCACTTGCATCCAAGATACGTTCTACCTCAAAAATATCTCCGATATGAACAAGAGAGAGTACATCATCACGCAGACGCATAACGCTTTTCCCCTCAACCGTATAGATCTCATCTTTGGAGATTCTAACCGTCTCTAGAACCGAAGCGAGTGGAATCGCATAGTGCTCTTCTTGAACACCAACTAAAAGTGCCTGAATAATCGCAAGTGTTAGAGGAATTTTTAATTTAATGGATGTACCCTTGCCTACTTCAGAATCGATGTCGATGATACCATTGAGTTTCTCGATGTTTGTTTTTACAACATCCATTCCAACACCACGACCACTTACATTCGTAACAGCTGCAGCAGTTGAAAATCCCGGTTTAAAGATAAGCGCAAACGCCTCTTTATCACTCATTGTATCAGCTTCTTTTTCAGTGATGATACCTTTCTCTAAAGACTTATTCTTAAGCATTTCAGGATCAAGCCCTTTACCGTCATCATCGATTTGAATGACAATCTGGTTTCCTTCGTTGTAAGCTTTTAGTGCGATGGTTCCTGTCTCCGGTTTTCCTTTTGCAACACGTTCCTCCGGAGCTTCAACGCCATGATCACATGAGTTACGGATAATATGAACAAGCGGATCACCAATCTCTTCAACGATAGACTTGTCCAGTTCTGTCTCCTCACCAGAGATGACAAGTTCTATCTTTTTGTTCAGCTCACGTGAGAGATCACGGATCATACGAGGAAATTTGTTAAACACTTTTCCAATAGGCAGCATTCTTGTTTTCATAACGGCAATTTGAAGGTCCGTTGTTACAAGTGAAACAATTGATACAACCTGATTGAGCTCTTCTAAGAACTCTTCACCCTCATAACGCTCTTCAACATCATCATTGATTTTAATCAGTCTGTTTTTTGCAAGAACAAGCTCACCGATAAGATTCATCAGGTGGTCAAGTCGTTTTACATCAACACGAATCGTCTGTTCAACCTGAGCCGGAGCTTTTCTTGCAGGTGCAGCGGCCTTTGGTTCCTCTTTTTTCTCCTGTTTTACAGGAGCTGGTGTTGGAGCCGGAGCTGGTGTTACTTTTTCTTCCTCTTTTTTCTCCTCTTTTGCCTTTTCCTCTTCTTCATCAGGATTTGGCATTTGCGGTACCTTTTCGCCTGCAGCTATTTTTGCTTCACGTTTTTTTCTATCTTCTTCCTGGCGCTGTGCGAGAAGTCTCTCTATCTCTGCTTCGACCTCTTCAGGAGACATATTTTCATAATCTATCTCCTCTTCATCATCTTCAGAACTGCTCCCTTCTTCTGAAGCAGCATTTTCTTCTTCTCTACTCTCTTCTTGGGCAGATGCTGCTGCAGTTGGCGTTTCAAATTCACCGCTTCCACCTGTTATCTTGTCAAGTCGAGCAACACACGCTGCAACATCGATGCCGCTATCACTGTTTGTATCACGAATCTGCTCTAAAAGTTGTTTCATTAAGTCAACAGACTCTAAAATAACATCCATAATATCTGGAGTAATGGTCAGCTCACCATGACGTGCACGATTGAGTACATCTTCCATATGGTGTGTCAAGTGTGTCAGTACATCAAAATTTAAAAATGAAGAAGCCCCTTTTACAGTGTGTGCAACACGAAATATTCCGTTTAAAAGATCCAAATCTTCCGGATTTGATTCCAATTCCACCAAATCTTCATCAAGTTTCTCAACCAGTTCAAACGCTTCTACTAAGAAATCTTGTAGAATCTCTTGAAATTCATCCATATTTTATACTCCTATTTCATATGTGCACGCACAACACGCGACACTTCATCATAAAATGAAGAAGCCTGAAACTTCACAAGGTAAGCTTCCCCTCCGGCTTCTATTCCTCTTCCTTCACTAAAATGATCACTAATCGAAGAGTTAAACACAATCGGTATATCGTTAAATCGTGCATCGTCCCGTACATTGGCTGCAAAATGGAAACCGTCCATTCGAGGCATCTCCACATCAGAGATGATGATTTTTAGCTGCTCTTTGAGGTTCTCTCCATACATCTCATAGAGGTCATTGAGTTTTGAGAGTCCCTCCTCTCCATCCATCGCTTCAACCACATTAAAGCCCATCTTCTGCAATGCATCTTTAACGATCTTTCTTGCCGTAGCACTGTCATCGAGAACCAGTGCCAATCCATGAAATGTCGTAATCTCCTGCGGTGCATTGTCTGTATCGGGTTCATAGAGTCCAAGATCCTGCACCACGCTCTCCAAATCGAGTATAAGCAAAACAGAATCCCCCTCTATTTTTGTCACACCGGTGATCTTGTTTGCATCAAGACCGCTTGAAGAGCTTATGAAGTTTGCCGGTTCTATATCGCTCCATGAGATTCTTCGGATTCTTCTTGCTTCATGAACAATAAAACCAATAAGTACATTATTAAACTCAGTAATAATGACACGGGCATTTTTCTTTGCATCTTCAGGCTCTTTGATTCCCATCCATTTTGCCAGATTGACAACTGGAATCACAACCTCACGCAGATCAAAAATACCTTCAATAAACTCTGGTGTTCCTGGAAGTTCTGTTAAAAAAGGCACACGGATAATCTCACGCACTTTTGAAACATTGATACCGTAAATACCTTCATATACTTTATCTTCTTCTTGTTTTAGTATACGAAAGTCAACAAGTTCCATCTCATTGGAACCGATTTTTAGGGAGTTATCATCCATCTTTTACATCTCCTTGGAGAATTGGTGTTCTTCTAACAATTCTTTATCGTGCTTCGATTTTACAATAAAATATCTTTGATTGCAAGCAAAAGCAGCTAGGTTAATATAAGTAAAACTGCTAAGTTCAAAGCTTCTATTTTGGTGAAAATGCCCCTCTACAAAATAGTCACATGCAAAGCGATTTGTAAAACGGTTTCTGATGAAATCTTCAAACCAAGAGAGCTCTTTACAATCATCTTTTTTATCCAAATGTGCTTCGATTTTGTTGATGATGAGATGGTTTAATGCGATATCGATGTATTTTAAAACAAAAAGAATGAAAGGATTGCGAATCAATGCCGTATATATTTTATACCCAAGTTTTCCATCAAAATCACCGTGAGCCAGACAGACTTTTTTATCATCAAACTGCAAGGTTACAGGTTGGAGTGCGAGAGGAAAGATTGTAATGTTTTCAAAGACAACCTTGAGATTAAAGTCATGATTGCCTTCAAAGTAGATGACCTCGATCTCCTCTGCTATTGCATCAAGCAGTCTTATCATCTCTTTATTCTCTTCATAGGTATAATCAATGAGTCCAAAGAGGGCATCAAAGATATCACCCATTAAGATAAGTTGTGATGGTTGAAGTTTTTTTGAGTGGATATCTTTTATAAGAGCAAGAAGCTCTGGTCTATGTAGTGAGTAGTGTGCATCAGAGATGATGTAGGCACCCTCACGCAGCTCTAAATTATGGGACATAGGCTATATCGGGGATGCCCATCTTCTCATCAAGCCCCATCACAAGGTTGGCATTGACAAGAGCTTGTGATGATGCACCACGCATCAAGTTATCAATCGCAGAAGCGATAAAGAGCAGAGTTCCTTTTTGTTTGACATAGATATCACAAAAGTTTGTCCCTGCTACATCTTTCATCGTTACAGGCGTCTTACTTATACGAATAAAAGGCTCCTCTTTATAATACTCACGCAAGAGCATTTGGGCATCAAAACTCTCCTCTACCTGAATGTAGATAGAACTGATCATACCACGTGTTACAGGTACGAGATGCGGCACAAAATTCACCTCATCAAACTCAATTCCAAGTTTATTTGCAATTTCTGGTGCATGACGATGCATTAAAGGATTGTAAGCAAAGAGATTGTCATTGACATTGACAAAGTGCGTTGTATCGCTCAGTTTTTTTCCAGCTCCGCTCACACCTGTTTTTGCATCTACAATGACAGGTGTGCTTGGCACTCTTTTATCCATAAACGGTAAGAGTCCTAAAATGGCAGAAGTTGGAAAACATCCCGGATTGGCAACAAGTTTCGCCGATTTCAACTCCTTACGGAAAAGCTCCGGTAGACCATAGACTGCGTGAGAGAGATTGGTAACATCCGTATGCGGACAGTAAAACTCTTCATAGATATCTTGCGGCAGACGATAGTCGGCCGAGAGATCAACAACTTTGACACCTTTTGCAATGAGCGGCTTAACATAGGCCATCGCTGTTTTATGCGGCAGTGCCAAAAATATCAAATCACAGGCAGCCGCCATTGTATCTACATCTGCACAGTGCACTTCATCTTCACAAACTCCACTGAGTGAGGGATGAAGTGCATTGATAGTTGTACCACCTTCTGAATTTGCAATATAGACAAGATTGAAAATAGGATGCTTGAGTAGCATCTTGACCAGTTCAAGTCCTGTATAGCCTGTTGCACCAACAACGCCTACATCAATTTTATTCGCAGTCAAAGATAATCTCCTGATACTTCACTTCATCTATCTCAAACTCTTTCTCACCACCAGGAAGACGTACCTTGACCTCATCACCCTCTTCTTTACCTAAAAGCTGTTTGGCCAAAGGTGAGTTAAATGAGATAAGCCCCATATCCGGATTACTCTCAGCACCACCGACAATCGTATATGTTACCTCTTCATCACTCTCCATATCAGTCATCACAACAGTTGAACCAAAGCTCACTTTTGAGTGTGCCAGCTCACTAGGGTCAACGATCTGTGCATTCCCAAGTATCTCTTGAAGTTCTGCCAAACGGTTATCAATATTTTTTTGTTGCTCTTTTGCTGCATGATACTCGGCATTTTCTTTCAAGTCACCATGTTCAAGTGCTTCTTCAATTGCCTTCACAACAGCAGGACGCTTCACCTCTTTTAAATCTTTTACCTCAGCCTGAAGTTTTTCATAGCCATATATTGTCATCGGTTCGACATTTTGCATAATTGTTCTCTTTTTTGCGTAATTATACCAAAATATAAACAAAATCCCCCCCCCATTTAACCTTTGCTTAAATTAAAAATCTATATGATTGTTTCAATCTTAAAAAAAGGCAAGATAATGGCTTATAATAACAGCAATGAAATATTGTTAGATACAAAAGCCTTTCTCGTCTCCGAGACGGATGAGAAAGGCATTATCCGTTTTGCCAATGATGAGTTTTGCAAGTATGCCGGCTACAGCGTACAAGAGCTCATAGGTAGACCACATAATATTGTGCGACACCCCGATATGCCCAAGGCGGCATTTCAAGATTTGTGGGATACCATCAAACAGGGAAAACGGTGGAGAGGTTTTGTCAAAAACAAAACAAAAGATGGCGGCTATTACTGGGTCTTTGCAACAGTCTACCCTTTCACCTCCTGTGATGGCTCACGAGGCTATATCTCATGCAGAAGAAAAGTCTCTGAGATGGAGAGGGACAAATATGAAGCACTCTACAAAGAGATGCGAGCGAAGGAAGCATAGATGGAATTTTTAAAATATGTAACGATTAAAAACAAACTGCTGCTTAATGTTGTCATTCCTATTGTAACTATCATTATTATGGCATCTTTGGTAATATCCGGACACATCAAGCAGAGTGAAAAATATGCCGATTATAATGCCATTGTCAAGCTTGATGTAACAATCTCCTCACTTGTCCATGAGACACAAAAAGAGCGTGGAGCAACTGCGGGATTTTTAGGCTCAAAAGGGAAAAAGTTTACTAAACGACTCCCTGCACAACAAAAAAATACAACCAAAAAGATTAAAGCATTAGAGGCACTCCTCCAAGAAAGTGAAGTAGAGGCGCTTTTAAATGATGATGTTAAAGCTTACTTTCAAAAAGCGATGGCAGAACTCAAGCGAATTGAAGCTATCCGCTCACAAACACTCTCTCAAAGCATCAGTGCTCAAAAAGCGATAAGTTACTACACCCACATGAATGCCCTGTTTTTAAACTTCATCGCCAAAACATCTCAACAGGCTGCCGATGCACAACTTACATTTCGCACCCTTGCCTACTTTAACTTTTTAAACGCAAAAGAGCGAGCAGGAATTGAGCGGGCAGTAGGAAGTGCTACATTTGCCAATGATAAATTTGCCCCGGGAGCAAAAGCTAAAATCGCTTCACTTATCTCTGAGCAAGACTCCTACATGGAGAGTTTTCAAACACTTGCAACCAAAGATGATGTTGCTTTTATGCAGCAAACTCTACAAGGCAAAGCGGTAGATGAAGTCCAAAGAATGCGAAACATCTTGCTGAGTGCCAATGAGATTGGCGGCTTTGGCGTGAGTGCTACCTACTGGTTTGACACTATTACCAAAAAAATTAACCTCTTAAAAGATGTAGAGAACTATATGGAGAAAAATCTGCACGGAAGTGGTGCAAAAGAGAAAGCCGCCATAGAACTTGCAAAAACCATGGCACTCCTGCTTCATGAAACTCAAAAAGAGCGGGGTGCAACAGCAGGATTTTTAGGCTCAAAAGGGAAAAAATTTGTAAAACGACTCCCTGCACAGCGAAAACTTACCGATGCAAAAATGGCAGCCTTCAGTACCTATTTACGCCATTTTAATGCAAACAGCTACTCAAAAGAGCTGCAAAACGCTCTTAAGAACGCAAAAAAAGAGCTTGCAAAGATTCAATCTATTCGTAAAAAAATCTCTGCACTCTCCATCAGTGGCAAGGATGCCATTGGTTACTTTACCCATATGAATGCACTCTTTTTAGATACCATAGCAACCGTAACACACATTCCACAAAGTGCAAAAACAAGACTTAATTAAAAAAACGGGTGCTTAATTTTTTAATTTTACTTATAATTCACCAAATAATAATCAACTAAATTAAGCTTCAAACTTTTGCTCAATCCACGATGTAAAGTAATCATATTTT